>JBJTIV010000102.1:0-4537 GCA_046095145.1 Planctomycetaceae bacterium | reverse complement strand
CTCGCCGGCCGGGCCGCCGAGAAGCTCGTGTTCGGCGAATACTCGGCCGGCGCCGAGAACGACCTCGTGCAGGCCACGCGGATCGCCCGCAAGATGGTGGCCCACTGGGGCATGAGCGAGCGGCTCGGCCCCGTGGCCTGCGCCACTTCCAACGAGCATCCCTTCCTGGGCCGCGACGTCTACGAACAGCGCGAGTTCAGCGAGCGGACGGCGCAGATCATCGACGAGGAGGTGTCGCGGATCCTCGGCGAGGCCGCCGCCCGGGCCGCGACGCTGCTCACGGAGAACCGCGACAAGCTCGACCGCCTCGCCGCCGAGCTCGAGACCCGCGAGATGCTCGACGACACCGAGGTGGTGGAGATCATCGGCCCCGCGGCCCCGCGCCGCGCCGGCGAGTCGGTGCCCGCCGAAACCGCCACCGCCGCCCGCGCCGCCCAGCCGGGGTGACGCCTCACGCCCGCAGGCGGCTCACCGCGATCGCGCCCGAGAAGCACACGTCCACGTCGCCTCCGACGGCCCGCGGCCGCTCGTGGTAGCGCGCGTCGTAGTGCCAGCCCTCGTCGGTGGCCCGGTAGGCGAGCGTGAACGGCGAGAAGTCGAGGCCGCACTCCACGATGGCCGGATCGGCCGCGACGGGCGGCAGGTCGGGCAGGTTCACGTTCCAGAACTCGCCGGGCGCGGTCGCGTCGAGCGGCAGCCGTGCGAACACCTCCTCGAGCCAGCGGGTCGCGCGGGCCCAGTCGATCGGCTGGCCGCGGCGGTGATACTGCGAGGCCGCCAGGGCGCGGCGGCCGTGGAGCGCGGCCTCGCGGGCGGCGGCCACCGTGCCCGAGTGGTGCACGTCCACGCCGAGGTTGCCCCCCGCGTTGATGCCGGCCACGACCACGGCCGCGTCGGGCGCAAGCTCGGCCAGCGCCAGCCGCACGCAGTCGGCCGGCGTGCCCGCCACGGCGAACCGGCCCGGTCCCGCCTCGCGCACGGCGAGCGGCCGGTCGGTCGTCACGCGGTGGCCGCAGCCCGAATGCGGCTCCAGCGGCGCCACGATCACGGCCTCGCCGCCGAGCCGGGAGGCCGCGGCGGCCAGCGCCGCGAGGCCGGGGGCGTCGATGCCGTCGTCGTTGGTGAGCACGATCCGCATGCGGCGCCTCACGCCGCGCGGGCCGCGAGCGCATCGAGCACCGCACCCACGCCCACGGCCGCCAGCGCCGCCAGCCGCACCACGTCCTCGGCGTCGGTCTCCACCTGCCGCGGCGCGTCGGGCTTGGCCACGTTGGTGACGATCGAGCAGACGGCCACCGGAATCCCCAGCCGGGCCGCGGCCACCACCTCCGGCACCGTGGACATCCCCACCACGTCCACGCCGAGCCGCCGCAGCATGCGGTATTCGGCCCGCGTCTCGTAGGTGGGGCCCGAGAGCAGCGCATACACGCCCTTCCGCACCGCGGCCCCGGCCCGCCAGGCGGCCTCGAAGGCCACGTTCGCGAGGTCCGCGTCGTAGAGCCGGCCCTGGCCCAGCGGCCGCGTGGGCCGCAGCGCCGGACCCATCTCCGCCGGCGCGAGCGCCTCGTCCCAGCGGCGGCGGAACAGGTCGATGTGGTCGGTGACGACGACGACCTCGCCGCTCTGCATGTCGGGCCGCAGGCCGCCGGCCGCGTTGGTGAGCAGGAGCGTCTCGGCGCCCAGCGCCGCGAGCAGCTCCACGCCCCGCGTCAGCGTCTCCGGCGGAAAACCCTCGTAGCCGTGGACGCGGCCCTGCAGCATCGCCACGGGCACGCCGTCGATCGTGCCGCCCACGATCCGCCCCGCGTGGCCCGTGGCCCGCGACTGCGCGAGCCAGCCGGTGTCGGTGCCCGGCATCGACCACGGGTCCGCGAGGCGATCCACGAGACCGCCCAGGCCGGTGCCGAGCACCACGCCCACCCGCGACCGCGACCCGCCCGCCGCGAGCACGCGCTTGGCCGCATCGACGGCCCCGCGCCGCGGCGCGCAGCCGCCGGGGCCGCCCGCCTTTGCCGCCCCACCGCCAAGACCATACAACGTCGTCATCTCGCGTCCCGCGACAGCCGCTCGAATCACATCAGGATACGGGGATTCGCCGCCCATGCCCACCCGCGCCGAAAAGTTCGCCGGTCTCTCGGTCGCCATCGTCACGCCGTTCCGCGACGGGAAGATCGACGTCGCGCGGCTCGGCGAGCAGATCGACTTCCAGGCCGCGGCGGGCATCACCTGCATCTGTCCTGTCGGCACCACGGGTGAATCGCCCACCTTGTCGCACGACGAGCACGAGCGGGTGATCGCGGCGAGCATCGAGGCGGCGGCCGGCCGGATGCTCGTCATGCCCGGCACGGGCTCCAACTCCACGGCCGAGGCCGTGCGGTTCACGAAGTTCGCGGCCAAGGCGGGGGCCGACGCGGCGCTCGTGGTGGGCCCCTACTACAACCGGCCCACGCAGCAGGGCATCTACGAGCACTTCAAGGCCCTGGCCGAGGCGGTGGACATCCCGATCTGCGTCTACAACATTCCCGCGCGGACCGGCCGCAACATCGAGCCCGAGACGATCATCCGCCTCGCGGAACTGCCCGGCATCGCCATGGTGAAGGAGGCCACGGGCTCCATGGACCAGGCCTCGCAGGTGATCGCCGCCACCGACCTGACCGTGCTCTCCGGCGACGACAGCCTCACGCTGCCGCTCCTGGCGATCGGCGGCCGCGGCGTGATCTCGGTGGTGGGCAACCTGGTGCCGGCCGACATGAAGGCCCTCTGCACGGCCTTCGCCGCGGGCGACATCGCCGGCGCGCAGGCCCTGCACCGCCGGCTCTTCGGGCTCTGCCGCGACCTCCTCGGCCTGGCGAGCAACCCGATCCCGATCAAGGCGGCCATGGCGATGCTCGGCCGCGACACGGGCGAGGTGCGGCTGCCGCTGGTGCCGCTCGAGGCCCCGCTCGCCGCCCAGCTCCGCGGCGTGCTGGCCGCCTACGGCCTGCCCGTCCGCTGAACGCCCGCGGCGCTCACTCGAGCACGCGGAGCGTGGCGCCCTGGGAGTCGAAGCGGGCGATCACGAGCTCGTGATGCTTGGCGAGTTGCAGCCGCTCGAGATGCTCGACGAGGGCGCCGGCCGCCTCGAGCGACTCGCAGCAGGCCATCACCGTGGGACCCCAGCTGCTCTGCGCACAGCCCGGTGCGCCGAGCTCGACGAGCAGCTCCAGGAGGTGGGTGGTCGCCTCCGAGTGCGGCAGCCGCCGCGCCAGATCGGCGAACGGCCGCCCCGCCAGCCGCCCGTAGGCGCCGACCGCGGCGGCAAACTCCGCGAATCGCCCCTCGACCGCCGCCGGCAGCATGTCCATGAGCGCGATCCGCGCGAGTTCCGCCGACACGGCCGTGTCCATCGGCGGCAGGCCCGTGAACGCGGCCGACTCCTCGGCGCCGTGGAGCCCGATCGCGTCGCGACCCACGATCACCACGCAGCGCCACGCCGAGGGCAGCCGCACGCGGGCGACCATCGGGGCGAACTCCCTGCCCTCGGCGTCGCAGGCCGTCGCCCCGGCCGGCACGCGGCGGCCGGCCTCCACGATCAGGCCGCCGCGGCTGAACCCGTGGACCCCCACGCACGACCGCCGGCCACGGCCGGTCGCCCGCGCGAAGTCGAGCGACTCGCGGGTGTCGAACGACAGCTCGTGCTCGGAGGGATCGAAGTCCGGCTGCATGGGATGCTCGGGCGGCGCCGGCAGGTCGTCAGCCGAGTCGCTGCGGACGAAGAGCTGGCTCATGCCGGCCGCCACGGCGAGGGCCAGCTGCGTGCCGCTGCCGAGCCCCGCGTGGGCGGGGGGTGCCGTCACCACCTCGATCGAACAGGCCGCGGTGCCGAGATTCCACGCCTTGGAGCAGGCGGTGGCGAACTCGATCGCCCGCTCCGACTGCGGACCACGGGCCTCGAAGCGGTTCGCCCGGTGCATCCGCAGTTGCACGCCCGGCCGGTCCACCATCAGGCCGAGGCCGCCGAACGAGCGGAGCGCCGGGTTCCCGAACGACAGCATGCCCAGATGCAACCGCACGGGCGAACGCACCTCGACGGCGGTCGTCCGGGACTGTCTCGCGCGTGGCATGCAGGATGGCGTGAAGGATCGGGAGTGAAGAAGCGAAACCAATCATAGCAGCCGCCCGGCGTCGTGCCGGGAAGGCGCGTCAGCCCCGCCGGGCCCGGGCCACGACCAGCTCGTAGGCCTCCCGCTCCCGCGGCCCGCCGGTCTTCTCGACCAGCGGCTCGAGGTCGGCCAGCCGCCGCATCACCTCCGCCACGCCCAGCAGATGCAACCGCGTCACCAGGATGCAGCCCTCGACCACGGCATGCGCGGCCCGGTTGAATCCCAGGAAACTCCGGCCGGCATGCTCCGCCACTTCGACGGCAGCGCCTCGGCTGGCGAACGGCCGGAGCCGCCGGAGGATGCTGGGCCGCCGGGGGTCGGGGGCGCGGCGCCCGCGGCCCACCGCCCGGGCGAACGACATCGCGTCCCGGATGTCGAACAGCCAGTCGTGCTCG
>JBJTIV010000101.1:0-5289 GCA_046095145.1 Planctomycetaceae bacterium | reverse complement strand
CTTCCGGTCTCGCCGTCGACGACGAGCTGCCGCGCCGTGTCGCTCTCGACCGCCACCGCGGGCACGCCCCGGGCCATGCCGTCGAGGATCGCGCCGCCATGGGCCGCCGCGCCCGGCTGCCAGACGAGCGCCGTGTGGCCGCGCAGGTCGGACAGCAGGTCGCAGTGCGGCACGACCACGAGCCGCTCGGCGCACTCCTGCAGCCGGGCGCGGCGCAGCAGCTTCTCGCGCTGCGGCCCGGTGCCCACCACGACGTGCTGCACGTCCCTGCGCACCACGCCCAGCTGATCGACGGCCCACACCAGCCGCTCGACGTGTGCGGCGGCATCGAGCGGCGTCACGCACAGCGTCCAGCGCCGCGCGGGATCGAGCCCCAGCCGCCGCGCCACGGTGGCCCGGTCGAGTGCCAGGTCCGCTGCGGCCGTGATGCCCGGCGGAATCACGGCGATACGTGCCGCTGCGACGCCCAGGCGGCCGCAGGCCGCGGCCACGTGCGGGGTCGTGGCGATGACGAGGCCGGGACGCCGCACCGCCCAGGCGTGAGACCGGCCCCGCGGGGCGACGGCGAGCTGCACCGCCACCCGCGTGGCCGGCGACGCGAGCGTTACGGCCGCCGCCGCCGGCAGCCCCGAGCGGCCGCAGGCGATCAGCGCCGTCGGCCGCACACGCCGCACGAGCGCCACGAGCCGCGCCGCCGCCGCGAGGTCGGGGGACACGGGCCGGTGGCCCGGCCGGTGCACGACGAATCCGTCGCGGACGAGCCGCGCGGCGATCCCGCCGCCGGCGGTCGTGAGGGCCACGTGCACGTCGTGGCCTGGGGCCCGCAGGCCCGCCGCGAGCCGTTCCACCTGCCTGCCGGTGCCGACCGGATCAAGCCCGCGGACCGCCAACAGGATCGGGCTTCGTGGCATCGGAGGCGGCCTGCCGCGCGGCGGCGATGTCGGCGTCGTCGAGCGCCGCGAGATGCGGCAGGTGCCGCAGCGCGCCGTCGAAGTCGAGACCATACCCGACCACGAACTTGTCGGGTATCTCGAATCCCACGAAGTCGGGTTCGATCGCCACCTCGGCGCGGCCCGCCTTCCGCAGGAGCACGAGCGACCGCACGCTCGCCGCACCGCGCCGCCGCAATTCCTCGAGCAGCGCCTCGAGCGTGCGGCCCGTGTCGAAGATGTCGTCCACGAGCAGCACGTGCTGGCCGGAGAGGTCGGGCAGCAGGTCGAGCCGCAGGTCGAGCGCGCCGGGCGAGGTGGCCGTGCCACGGTAGCTGCTCGCCCAGACCATGCTCACGTTGACCGGCCCGTCGAGCCGGCGGATGAGGTCGGCCACCACCATGATGCTGCCGGTGAGCACGCCCACCACCGTCAGCGGTCGGCCGCCGAACTCGCGGCGGACCTCGTCGGCGAGCCGGTCGACGCCGGCCGAGAGATCGTCGGCCGAGAGCAGGATTTCCATTGAGTCGTCCGCCACCGTGGAAAGCGGGCAGGATACCCGCGGCGCCGCGACTCGGATAGAGTCTGGACAGTCCCCGTCGTCCGGCCCCATGCCCTCCCCCTCACGCCCGCACTGGTCCACGATCGAGGTCGGCGGCCACGCCTGCGAGCTGTTCTCCCCGCCCGATCCGCGGCCCAGCCGGGCGGTCGTGTTCCTGCACGGGGTCGACGGCCGCCGGCTCGAGGAACTGCCATCGCTCCGCGACCTCGTCGAGGCCGCGCGGATCCCCGTCGTGGGCCCGCGGGCCGGCCGCTCCTGGTGGCTCGATCGCATCGTGCCCGCCTTCGACGCGGCCGTGTCGCCCGAGCGGTTCCTCGTCGATGCCGTCCGCGCGGAGATCGAACGAACCTTCGACGTGAGGCCGCCGGGCATCGCGCTGGTGGGCGTCGGCATGGGGGGCCAGGGAGCGCTGCGGCTGGCCTACCGCCATCCCGCGGTCTTCCCGGTGGCCGCGGCGATCGCGCCCGCGATCGACTTCCACCAGGCCATGCGCGACGCCCCCGATCGCGATGACGGCGACTCCTACGACACCCTCTGGCAGATCTACGGTGACGTGGAGCGGGCCCGGCAGGACACCGCCATCCTCCACGTGCACCCGCTCAACTGGCCGCGCCACCAGTGCTTCGCCAGCGACCCCGCCGACACCGACTGGCACGACGGCGCCGCGCGGCTCCATTCCAAGCTCGTGGCCCTGGGGATCCCGCACCTCGCGCTCCTCGAGCCCCGCGGCGGCGGTCACCCCGTCGCGTTCGAGGAGCGGATGGCTCCCGACGTGATGCGCTTCGTGCTCGAGGCGCTCGACGCGGAGTCGCGCCGCAGCGCTTGAAACGACTCGGTCGCGGTCGTACCGTGACGGCGTTCACATCCTCCGGAGATCGACATCCATGTCCGTGACCCGTCGCCTGTTCTTGGCCCTGGCCTGCATGGCTCCCCTGTCGCAACTCGCCGCCGAGCCTGGCACGCTCACGCCGGAGGAGCAGAAGGCCGGCTGGAGGATGCTCTTCGACGGCCGAACCACCGACGGCTGGCGGAATTTCAAGCAGGCCACGGTGAGCCCGGGGTGGAAGATCGAGGACGGTGCGATCGTGCGGGCCGCCGAGGGGGCCGGCGACATCATCACGACGGACCAGTTCGGCGCGTTCGAACTGGTGCTCGAATACAAGATCGCTCCCGGCGGCAACAGCGGCGTGATGTTCCACGTCACCGAGGAGGCGAACACGCCCTGGCAGACCGGCCCGGAGGTGCAGGTGCTCGACAACGGCGGCGGCCACGAGGTCAACAAGGCGGGCTGCCTCTACGCGCTCTACCCGCCCGAGACCGACGCCACGAAGCCGGCCGGCGAGTGGAACGAGATCCGCCTGAGGGTCACGCCCAAGAAGGGCGAGACCTGGATGAACGGCGTGAAGTACTACGAGTTCGTGAAGGGGAGCGACGACTGGAACGCCCGCGTGGCGAAGAGCAAGTTCGCCACGATGCCGAAGTTCGGCAAGGCCTCGAAGGGCCACATCTGCCTGCAGGACCACGGCGACGTGGTCGCCTACCGCAACATCCGCATCCGCCCGCTCGACGCGGCGGCGTCACCCTGACGGCCGCGGTCGGAACCAATGGGCACTCATGCAAGCCCCGGGGCGGAAGCCCGGGGACACCGCGTCGCGGCGGAGACCGTCTGCCATGTCCCATGATGTCGCAGCGTGATCGGCATCTGTGCTCGATCCGCATGGGGACCGGGAGCCGGGACCACCCGGAGTCCCCCAGCTGCCGCCGGGGGCTTGAACAGGAACGGCGCGCACCATCGAAAAACGCGAGCGACGGGAAAGCGGGTGGCGGGCGCGAACGACCACGCGGTGGCTCGTCGAGCAGGCAACGCGTATTCCCCGCGCTCAGCGCGTGGGGCTTCCTTCGGGATGCCACCCGAACTCTCGCACACGCGCCAGGCCCGGAGGGCCGTGTGAACTCCAGCCGGCGGAGGCCGGCCAAGCCCGGGTCGGCAGGATGCCGAGCCCGGGCGTGAACACAGGAGCCCGGGCGTGAACACAGCCACCCGCCTACGTGCTCGGCAGCGATCGCGCGGGCGGCCCGGCGGGGCCACGAGGCCGCTGCGGCGCGGGCAGCGTCGGCGCGGGGCCGCCGCGCAGCTGGTCGAGATCGAGATAGCGGGCGTCCTCCACGTCGACGCGGTTCTGGCTGCGCCACAGCAGGATCTTGCCGGCCGAGGCGCTCGACGGCTGGGCGCCGGCCTGCAGCTGGCGGAACAACTGCGCATCGCTGCGGCCGTCCCCCTCGAAGACGAGCAGGTCCTTGGCCTCCGCCCAGGTCAGCCGCGCGCTGCGGCCGGTGAACGACTCACCCTCCACGAGCACGTTGCCCGCGGCGGCCAGTTCGATGGTCGGCCGCGTGCCGCCCGGCGCGGGGGGCACCTGGCCCACGCCGAGCACGTCCGAGGAGACCGTGACCACGCCCTCGGGCAGTCCGGCCGCCGCATGCGGGTCGAGCGTGTCGTCCCAGCCGGCGACCGGCCCCCACACCGCCTCGACCCGCTGGTGAAACTCCATCGTCCGCCGGTGGATGTTGCCGCGCAGGCCGCGCTGGAAATCGACGCCGAGGTAATTCAGGCCTGCGGCCGGCCGCGGTGCCGACACCGGCTGCGCCGCAAGCCCCGGCGGGCCGGGGGGCGAGGCCATGAGCGGCTGCTGGCCGAGTCTCGTGCTCGTGAGCCGCCCCGGACCCGTCCCCGACACGTCGCCGGTCGCCCGGTCGACCACGAGGTCGCGGGCATGGAGCCGGTCGCGCGAACGGCCGCCGTCCTCGCCCCGTGACTCGCTCTCCACATGCACGCCGCCGCCGCAGGCCACCTTCACGACCTCCGGCCGCCGAGGTCGAACGCCTGATCGAACACGACGTCGAGCGATCCGGCCTTCATGGACGCGGCGCCGCTCGTGGTCACGACGCGGTCGACGAACCGCGCGGTGCGACCGTCGAAGTCCATGCGGCCCTGCCAGACGACGTCGAGCTGACCGGGCTCGGCGGCGGCGGGCGCGGCCGGCGGCGTCGCCGACGCGAAGCCCAGGAGGTCGAGGCCGCCGGCGCCTCGCGCCATCGTCAGCGTGAGCCGGCCCGCGCCGTCGACGGTGATCCGCCCGCGACCGCGGTCGAACTCCACGAGCGGCCCGGTGAGGTCGAGGCCGCGGCCGCGGACCCGGGCCGGCCGGCCTGAGACGATGGCCCGCGCCTCGGGCCCCGCGGCCCGCGACACCTGCATCTGGTCGCCCACGACCTCGAGCCCCGGCTCCGCGGGTGGCGTGCCCGGCGCCGCCGCGACGGCCGCCTGCTCGACGAGCCTCACCTGCCCCTCCATCGACATCTCCTCGAGCTCGTTGCCGGCCGGGCCCATCGTGACGAGGCCCCGCACGAGGCTGGCGCTCGCGGCGAGCCGGGTTCCCGGACGGTCGCGTCGGGCCGGGCCGACCACAGCCGGCGGGGCCGCGACGGGCCCGGCGGTGGCCGCAGCCTGGGGCGCCGCGGAGGGCACCTGGCGGAACCAGAGTTCCAGTCGGTCGGTGCGGGTCTCCAGCTGCTCCGCATCCACCTCGACCATGCCGCGGGCGAGCAGCCGCGACGGACGCAGCCGCGACAGGTCGGGCCCGTCGGCGGCCGCCGTGGGCTGCGATTCCGCCGCCACGGCGTCGAGCCAGAGGTGCATCTCCGAGCCGGCGAGCCGACCCTGGCCTTCGACCGTCACCTCCGCGTCACCGGACAGCGACACCACGTGGCCCGCGCCATCGGGCCGCATGCGGAGCC
>JBJTIV010000100.1:0-2128 GCA_046095145.1 Planctomycetaceae bacterium | reverse complement strand
GCGGATCTCGCGTTGGGTCCGTCCGGCCATGGACGGCACGATAACGCCATGATCAGTAGCGCGCAACTCAGCCCGCATCCCTCATCTTGCCGGGTCGCTCATGCGCAAATCCCGTGCCGAACAGGATTGCCAGGATGGGCGTAGCGAACGTCCGGACGAGACGGCACGGGCAACCCCGGCCGCACCCAGGGACGACGCGCCCTTTCCCGCCGAGCGCCGCGGGTATCATGGCGGGCTCCCCGGAGTCCCGAGCCATGACGCCCCGCGAAATCCTCGCGCTGTGCCGCGAGAAGGAAGTCAAGGCCGTCGACCTGCGCTTCGCCGACTTTTTCGGGGCCTGGCAACACTTCACGATCCCCGTCTCGAAGCTCGAGGAAGCCACGTTCGAGGACGGCCTGGGCTTCGACGGGTCGAGCATCCGCGGCTGGCAGGCGATCAACGAGAGCGACATGCTGCTGGTGCCGGTGCCGGACACGGCGTTCGTGGATCCGTTCGCGCGGATCCCCACGCTCGTGATGATCTGCATGATCCAGGATCCGATCACGCGCGAGGACTACTCGCGCGACCCGCGGCACGTGGCCCGCAAGGCCGCCACCTACCTGCGCGGCACCGGGATCGCCGACACGTGCGTGGTCGGGCCGGAGGCCGAGTTCTTCGTGTTCGACGACGTGCGCTTCGACCAGAATGCGCACGAGGCCTACTTCCACCTCGACTCGGCGGAGGCCCAGTGGAACCGCGGCCGGGCCGAGGGGCCGAACCTGGGCTACAAGCTGCGGCACCAGGAGGGCTACTTCCCCTGCCCGCCGTCGGACCAGCTGCTCGACCTGCGGACGGAGATGGTGCAGGCGATGATCCAGTGCGGGATCGACGTCGAGGGGCAGCACCACGAGCGGGCCTCGGCCGGCCAGTGCGAGATCGACGTGGGCTACCGGGAGCTGGTCCGCATGGCGGACCAGATGTGCCTCTACAAGTACATCGTGCGGAACGTGGCCCGGCGGCACGGCAAGACGGCCACGTTCATGCCGAAGCCCATCCTCGGCGACGCCGGGTCGGGCATGCACACCCACTTCTCGCTGTGGAAGGAGGGCCAGCCGCTGTTCGCCGGCACGGGCTACGCGGGCCTCTCCGACATGGCGCTCCACGCGCTCGGCGGCATCCTCCGCCATGCGCCGGCGATCCTCGCCATCTCCAATCCCACGACCAACAGCTACCGGCGGCTCGTGCCCGGCTACGAGGCCCCGGTGAACCTCGCCTACTCGCAGCGGAACCGGTCGGCCGCCTGCCGGATCCCGATGTATTCGGCCGACCCGCGGACGAAGCGGATCGAGTTCCGCTGCCCCGACCCCACCTGCAACCCGTACCTGACGTTCGCGGCGATCCTGATGGCGGCCATCGACGGCATCCAGAACAAGATCCATCCGGGCCCACCGCTCGACCGCGACATCTACGACCTGCCCCCGGAGGAGCTCGCGGGCGTGCCCAAGGCCCCGGGCTCGCTCGCGGAGGCCCTCGACGCGCTCGACCGCGACCACGAGTTCCTCCTGCGCGGCGACGTGTTCACGGACGACGTGATCAGGACCTGGATCACCTGGAAGCGGGAGCAGGAGATCGCGCCCTTGCACCTGCGGCCGCATCCGTACGAGTTCTGTCTCTATTTTGATGCGTGAAACGCCATCCTGGCCGTTTCGCGCTTGGGGCCTTCGGCGACGCTGTCGCCTGCGGCCGAGGATCGCCTCCTGCGATCGTTTGACGCGTGAGCGGCCATCCATGGCCCGCTCACGCTGAGCCGATCCGCGGCTCTGCCGCTCCTCGGCGGGTGCTTGCCCTCCGGGCTCGACTGGATCGTCTCGAGCGGCCACCCCTGGCCGTTTCACGCTTGGGCCTCCACCCTCACCCAATCCGCAAGGGGTTGCCCGTGCCGTCGAGCCGGCGTTGCTGGCCAGCGCAGGCAGGATGCCGAAGCGCAGGCCGCCCCGAGTGAGCGCAGGCCCGGAGGGCCGCAGCGAACGTCCGGACGAGACGGCACGGGCAACCCCGGCCCACCGCACGGAAGGCCGATCACCCCGCCGCCGGCTCGAGCACCCGCATCGTGAGACCCACGTCGTCCTCGCCGGCCGGAGTGTCGCCC
>JBJTIV010000099.1:0-3398 GCA_046095145.1 Planctomycetaceae bacterium | reverse complement strand
GCTGCCCTCCTGCCGGCTCGTGACGGCGACGATCTTCGCGTGCGGATGCCGCAGCAGGATCTTCACGGCCTCGAGCGCCGTGTAGCCGGTGGCCCCGAGGATGGCGACGGTGGTCATGGGGCCTGGCTCCGGACGATGCGTCGATTTATACGCGGCGCGGGGCCGCCCCGCCTACCGGGAGGCGAGCCGCGACTCGATGAGGCGGAGCAGCCAGCCGGCCACCGCCCGCTTCGAGCCCCGGCGGGAGCCCACGTGGTCGTGGCGGCTGTCGAACACCGCGACCGCGTTGCGGTCGGCCTCGAGCGCGGTCACGTCGTTGACCACGATCAGGTCGCACCGCTTGGCGGTGATCTTCTCGAAGGCCCGCTGCGGGTCGGCACCCGGCTCGAGGGCGAAGGCCACGAACCACTGCCCGGGCCGGCGGCGCCGGGCGAGCGTGGCGATGACGTCGGTCGTGGGCTTGAGCCGCAGCACGAGATCGGAACCCTGCCGCGGGATCTTGCCCGGCACCCGCCGCACCGGCTCGAAGTCGCAGGGGGCCGCGGCCGCGATCACGCCCTCGACCCTGGGCAGCTCGGCCAGCGACGCGTCGAGCATCTCGGCGGTGGTGACGACGGAGATCACGCGGGCCCGCCGCGGATCGGCGACCTGCACCGGGCCGCTGACGATCGTCACGGCGTGGCCGCGGGCGAGGGCCGCCTCGGCGAGGGCCTTGGCCATCCGGCCGCTCGAGGCGTTGGTGAGGTAGCGGACGTCGTCGACGTGGGCGCGGGTGGGGCCGGCGGTGAGGAGGATCTTCGCCATCGGCGGCGTCAGCCGTCCCGCCGCGGCGACCGCCCGGCGAGGGCCGAGCGGATGGCGGCGGCGATCTCGTCGGGCTCGGCCATCCGCCCCGCGCCACGTTGCCGGCAGGAGAGCCAGCCGGTGCCGGGGGGCACGATCACGAGGCCGTCGGCCTCGAGCTGCCGCACGTTCCGCTGCACGGCCGGCTTCGCCCACATGGCCGCGTTCATCGCCGGGGCCACGAGCACCGGGCACTCGGCGCACAGCAGGAGCGTGGTGAGCAGGTCGGGGGCGGCGCCGGCCGCGGCCGCGGCGAGGAAATCGGCCGACGCGGGGGCCACGACCACGAGGTCGGCCCGCGCGGCGAGCTCGCTGTGGGCGCCCAGCGGATGCCGGGCGTCGAAGCTCCGGGTGGCGACCGGCCGCCCCGTGAGCGCGGCGAAGGTGGCCGGCCCCACGAAGCGGCGGGCGTTGCGGGTGAGCACCGCCGTGACGCCGACGCCCTCCTGCACGAGCAGGCTCGCGAGCGCGGCGGCCTTGTAGGCGGCTATCCCGCCGGTCACGCCGAGGATGATCTCACGGCCCGCGATCGTCACAGGATTGTCGGGTCGAAGTCCAGTGGGCCGCCGGCCTCCGGCGACTCGCCGGTGATCCGGAGGTTGAGCGAGGTGTCGAGGAAGATCTTGTCCTGCTTGATCTCCTCGATCACGATCTGCATCTTGTCGTCGGTGGCCACGTCGACGAGCGGCCGGCTGCCGGCATTGAGCGCCACGAGCCGCTTCTGGATGAGCGTGGACAGCTTGAAGCGTCCACCGACCTTGTTGACGATCTCTTCCTCGCGCAGGTCCTCGATCATGATTCGGTGTCCTCGGAAACGGGGTGGTCGGTCGGTCAGGCTGACGTGAGCGGTCGGTCGGTCGCGGGCAGCCCGGCGGCCGCCAGGATCCGCTCGATCTCCGCCAGCGCCGCGTCGACGTCGTCGTTGACCACGCGGTGGCGGTAGCGGTGGGCCTCGTGCAGCTCCTTGCGGGCCACCTCCAGCCGGCGGGCCATCGCCTCCGGCGACTCCGTGCCGCGGCCCTGGAGCCGCCGCTGGAGCTGGTCGGGATGCGACGGCGCCACGAAGATGGTGATCGCGTCGGGGAACCGCTCGAGGATCGAGATTGTACCCTCGACGTCGATCTCCAGCACGACCCATTTTCCCGCGGCCAGGCGGGGATCGACCTCGTCGACGAGCGTGCCGTACCAGTGGCGGCGGCCGTAGACCTGGCAGCACTCCAGGAATTCGCCCCGGGCGCGGCGTCGCTCGAACTCCTCGAGCGACAGGAAGTGGTAGTCGACGCCGTCGCGCTCCCCGGCCCGCGGGGGCCGCGTGGTGGCCGACACGCTCGGGATCACGTGCGGGAGGTCGGCCAGCAGCCGTCGCAGGAGCGTGGTCTTGCCCACGCCGGAGGGTCCGGAGATGACGACGAGCTTGCCGGGTCGGCCATCCATCCCGATGTTCTACCGCGGCACCGGGCCGGTTGGAAAGCCGCCGCGGTCCCGCACGGTCACTCGATGTTCTGCACCTGCTCGCGGAAGCGCTCGATGCGGGTCTTGAGGTCGACCACCGCGTGCGCCACCTCGGCGTCGGCGACCTTGGACCCGATCGTGTTGGCCTCCCGGGCGAACTCCTGCGCGAGGAAGTCGAGCGGCCGCCCCGCGGCCTCGCTCGCGAGCAGCCGCTCGGCCTGGGCCACGTGGCTCCCGATCCGCGCCACCTCCTCGGCCACGTCGGCCCGGTCAGCCACGAGCGCCACCTCGCGCAGCACGTCGGCCGGCGCCACAGCAACGCCGTGCGGGGCGAGCACCGCCTTGACCCGCTCCACGAGCCGGGCCCGATGCTCCTCCACGAGGCGGGGCACCCGCGCGGCGATCGTGGCGACGATCGCCGAGATCTCGCCGCAGATGCCGCGGAGTTCCGCCCCCAGCGCCGCGCCCTCGTCGGCCCGCATGGTGTCGAACCGGTCGAGGGCCTCGGCGAGCGCCCGCGCCACGAGCGGCCAGGCCCGGTCGGCGGCCGCCGGATCGGGCGTGACGTCGACGAGCAGCCCCGGCAGGCCGAGCAGGCCGTCGAGGGAGCGCGGCAACGGCAGGTCGCGGTCGGCGCAGAAGCGCTCGAGATCGTCGAGGTAGGCCTGCAGCTGGTCGCGGTTCAGCCGCCGGCCGGCGGGCGCGGCGGGCCCCGTCAGGTCGACGTCCACCTGCACGCCTCCGCGGCGGACCCGCTCCCGGATCATGGCTTCGACGCGGCTCTCGAGGGCGGCGAAGCCCTCCGGGGCGCGGAACGAGAGCTTGAAGAAGCGGTTGTTGACCGACCGGATCTCGACGCGGCAGGAACTGGCCCCGTCGGCCGCATGGCCCGCGCCACAGCCGGTCATGCTGCGGAGCGGCGGCACGGCCTGCCCCGCCATGCTCACTTCGACCCGGCGGGCGACTCGCCCGCCGCGGGCTCGGTCGCGGGCTCCGCGGGTGCGGTCGGCGGCGTCCCGGCAGCCGGCTCGGTCGGGGCGGCCGCCGGCCCCCGGCCCCGGCGCCTGACCGCGGCGCCCGGCGGCGGCCGCGCGGCGGGCGCC
>JBJTIV010000098.1:0-6653 GCA_046095145.1 Planctomycetaceae bacterium | reverse complement strand
GGGGCGCTCGACCGCGCGGTCCGCGGCGCGAGCGTGGTCGTGCACTCGGCGGCCATCGTGCACATCGGCTGGAGCCGGCTCGACGAGATGCGGGCGGTGAACCTCGAGGGCGCCCGGCGGGTCGCCGCGGCCGCCCGTCGGGCCGGTGCCCGCCTGCTCCACGTGTCGGCCATCGACGCCCTGGGGCGGAACGCCGACGGGCGGCCCACCGACGAGGAGACGCCGCCCGGGGGCTGGGTCGAGTGCCCCTACGTGATCACGAAGCGCGAGGCCGAGGCCGCCGTCCTGGCCGAGGTCGACCGCGGCCTCGACGCCGTGATCATCAACCCCGTCTACATGCTCGGCCCCTGGGACTGGAAGCCCTCGAGCGGCCGCATGCTCCTCGAGGTCGCGGCCGGGCGGGCGCTCCTGGCGCCGCCCGGCGCCAACGACTTCGTCGACGTGCGGGACGTGGCGGCGGGCATCCTCGCGGCGATCGACCGCGGGCGCACCGGCCGCCGCTACATCCTCGGCGGCCACCGCCACACCTACCTCGAGGCCTGGAAGCTGTTCGCCAGGATCACCGGCGGCCGGCCGCCGCTGCGGGCGGCGCGCCCCGCCGTGGTGCGCGTCGCCGGCCGCTGCGGCGACCTGTGGGGCCGGATCACCGGTCGCGAGCCCGACGTCAACTCCGCGGCGGTCGAGATGTCGTGTCTCGATCACGTGACCACGTGCCGCCGCGCCTGCGAAGAGCTGGGCTACACCTTCCGGCCGCTCGAGGAGACGGTCGCCGACGCCTGGGAGTGGTTCGTGGCGCACGGCTACGCCCGGCCGCGGCGGGGAGCGTCCGCCGCACCGCGGTAGACTTCCCGCACCACGTCCCTCCGCGTCCGGCCGCCCCATGCCCCACATCCTCGTCGCCGAGGACGAAGAGCATCTCGCCTACGGCATCAAGTTCAACCTCGAGGCCGAGGGCTACACCGTGACCACCGTGGGCGACGGTCAGGCGGCGCTCGAGCGGCTCGCCGCCGACCCGCCCCCGGATCTCGTCGTCCTCGACCTCATGCTGCCCGGGATGAGCGGCTACGCCGTCTGCGAGGCGATCCGGGCCCGGGGCAGCGACGTGCCGGTCGTGATGCTCACCGCGCGGACGCTCGTCGAGGACCGGATCCGCGGCTTCGACGCCGGCACCGACATCTACATGGAGAAGCCGTTCGACCTGGAGGAGCTGCTGTCGGTGATCCGCAACCTGCTCGTCCGCCGCGGCCGTGGCGAGAGGCCGGCGGCGGAGCCGGCCCCGCGGGCCGCGGTCTGTCGCTTCGGCGGCGCGGAGGTGAACTTCGACACCTGGGAGGCCTCGTCGCACGGCCGGCCGGTGCGGCTCACGAGCCTGGAGATGAAGCTGCTCCGCTATCTCGTCGAGCACGAGGGGAGCGTGGTCTCGCGCGAGGAGCTGCTCAAGAACGTGTGGGGCATGGCCCGCGCCCCCGCCACCCGCACCGTCGACACCTTCATGTTCAACCTGCGGAAATATTTCGAGGCCGACCCTTCGCGGCCCGCGCACTTCCTGTCGGTGCGGGGCACGGGCTACCGCTTCGTCGGCGACGCGGCGCAGGGCCAGCCCGCCTGACGCGGCCCGGGGCTCACCGCGCGAGCAGGGCCGCCGCGGCCCTCCCCGGAACGCGCTGCACGAGCAGCGACTCGCCCACGAGCATGGCGTCGATCCCGGCCGCCGCGAGCCGCTCGACGTCGGCCCGGGTCTTGATGCCGCTCTCGGCCACGAGCACCACGTCGTCCGGCACCCGCTCCCGCAGCCGCAGCACGTGGCCGAGGTCCGTGGTCATCGTCTTGAGATTCCGGTTGTTGACGCCCACGAGCGTGGCTCCGAGGTCGAGCACCCGGGGCAGGTTCTCCTCGTCGTGGAGTTCCACGAGCGGCGTCATCCCCAGGTCGAGGATCTCGCGATACAGGCTCCGCAGGTGGCAGTCATCGAGGCACTCGGCGATCAAGAGCACCGCATCGGCCCCGTGGGCCCGCGACTCGAGCACCTGGTAGCGGTCGACGATGAACTCCTTTCGCAGCACCGGCAGTGGCACGGCCACCCGCGCGCTCTCGAGATCCACGAGGCTGCCACCGAAGCCGAGCGCGTCGGTGAGGATCGACAGGCAGCTCGCCCCGCCGGCCGCGTAGCCCCGCACGACGTCCTCGACGGTGGCCCCCGGGCGGATCTCGCCGGCCGACGGGCTCCGCCGCTTGAACTCCGCGATCAGTTTCACCGACCCACCGGCGGCCAGCGGCGCAAAGAAGTCGCGCACGGCCGGCGCCGCCGCCATGCGTCCCTCGAGCGCGAACGACGGCACCCGCTCGCGCGCGAGCTCGACCTCCTGTTTTTTCCGGGCGACGATGTCATCGAGGATGGTGGGCATGCGGCTCCACGATACCAAGCCTGACCCGCCGATCGACGGTGTTCTGGGCCAACTCGCCCAATCCGGCTCGGGGATGGTCGTGCCCTCTCGCCGGACGTTCACTCCGGCCCGAACTGTGTCCGCGGAGACCGTGACGGGGGCGTCTGCAACCGGGATCGCTCATGCAAGCCCCGGGGCGGAAGCCCGGGGACACCGCGTCACGGCGGAGACCGTCTGCCATGCCCCATGATGTCGCGGCGTTTTCGGCATCATTGCTCGATCCGAATGGAGGCCGGGAACCGGGGCCACCCGGAGTCCCCCAGCTGCCGCCGGGGGCTTGAATACGCACGGCGCGCAACATCAAAACTCGCGATCCAGGCTTGCTTCCAGGGCTATGAAACCTCGCGGTTGTCCGCCTGATCCGCGGCGGCCCTGCGAGCCCGGAGGTGCGAGCAGCCGGCAGGCGCGGGCAACCGCGGCGTGCCCTCCGCCTGCCCAAGCAACCATCGGCAGGCTGCCGATGTCTCGCGCGGCCTCAATGCCGGAAATGCCGGCGCGAGGTGAATGTCATCGCGAGGCCCGCCGCATCCGCCGCGGCGATCACCTCGGCGTCGCGCTTCGAGCCCCCCGGCTGCACGACGGCCGCGATCCCGGCCCTCGCGACCAGGTCGATCGAGTCGGGGAACGGGAAGAAGGCGTCGCTCGCGAGCACGGCGCCCCGGGCGCGGTCGCCCGCCTTCTCCAGCGCGATCCTGACCGCGTCGACGCGGCTTGTCTGCCCGATGCCGGCGCCCACGAGGCTCGTGCCGGCGCAGACGGCGATGGCGTTGCTCGTGAGACGGCGGACGACCGTGAAGGCGAAGTCGAGCGCCGGCACGAGGTGCGGCGCCGGCGCCGCCCGCGTCACCACCCGCCAGGTGGCCGGATCGTCGCAGACGTCGTCTGGCCGCTGGGCCAGCACCGCGCCGGCCACGCTCCTCAGCTCGAGGCCCGCCGTCGCCTCCCAGGGGTCGCCCTCGGGCACGGTGACGAGCCGCACGTTCGCCTTCCAGGCGGGCTTCGTCGTGAGGAGCTCGACCGCCTCGCGGTCGAACGCCGGGGCCGCGACCACCTCCACGAACAGGCCCGGCGCGAGCAGCACGTCGGCGCAGGCCCGGTCGAACGTGCGGTTGACCGCCACGATGCCGCCGAAGGCGCTCGTGGGGTCGGCGGCCAGCGCCGTGGCGAGGGCCGCGGCGGCGGTCGTCGCGCCCGCCGCGCCGCAGGGGTTCGTGTGCTTGTCGACCACGGCCGCGGGATCCTGGATCAGTCCGGCCAGCCGCACCGCCGCGTCGAGGTCGAGCAGGTTGTTGTAGGAGAGTTCCTTGCCGTGGAGCTGCTCGAGGCCGGCGAGGCCCGAGTGGGTGCCGGCCGGCGCGAACATCGCCGCCGACTGGTGCGGATTCTCGCCGTAGCGGAGCGACAGCCGCCGCTCGAGGTCGAGCGTCACCCGGGCCGGCAGCGGCGGATCGGCGGCGCCGGCGCCCAGGGGGGCGGCGCCGCGGGCGGTGAGCCCGGCGTGGGCCGCCATCCACCGGGCGATCGCGGCGTCGTAGCGGGCGGTGTGCTCGAAGGCGCGGGCCGCGAGCAGCCGGCGCTCGGCGAGCGTGGTGCCGCCGCGGGCGAGCGCCGCGAGGAAGGCGTCGTACTGGGCCGTCTCGGTCACCACCGCGGTGCAGGCGTGGTTCTTCGCGGCCGCGCGGACGAGGCTCGGGCCCCCCACGTCGATGAGCTCGACCGCCTCGGCGGGCGTGCAGTCGGGCCGGGCGATCGCGGCCTCGAAGCCGTAGAGGTTCACGATCACGGCGTCGAACCGCTCGATGCCGTGCTCCGCGAGCACGGCCAGGTCGTCGGTCCGATCGGCCCGCGCGAGCACGCCCGCGAAGATCGCCGGGTGGAGCGTCTTCACGCGGCCGTCGAGCACCTCGGGAAAGCCGGTGACCGTCGCGACGTCGTCGACGGCCAGCCCGCGGGCGGCCAGCGCCGCGGCGGTGCCCCCGGTGCTCACCACGCGGACGCCGGCGGCCTGCAGTCCCGCGGCGAGGCGGTCGATGCCCGCCTTGTCGAACAGGCTCACGAGCACGCGTCGGATCGGCACCACGTCGGGCAACGCGAGCGGGTCGCCGGCGCGGGGCGTGTGCATGGGGGCGATTATGAACGCTCGAGCCGCGGCGGCAACGGCGGCCGCGGGCCGGGCCGCGGCGTCAGGTCGCCGTCCGCAGTTCCACCTCGAATTCCGTGCCCGGCGGCGGCACGCGGCCGCGCACGCTCACCTTCCCGCGCATCTGCCGCACGAGCGAGCGCACGAGAAACAGGCCCAGGCCGGTGCCGGGCGCCGACCGCTCCAGTTCGCTGCCCAGCCGCACGAAGCGGCGAAACACCTCGGGCCGCCGGGCCACGGGGATGCCGGGACCGTTGTCAGCCACGCGCACCGTCACCCGGCCGCGCGGCCCGGCGGCCGCGGTCACCTCGACCCGCGGCGCGGCCGCGGCGTACTTCACGGCATTGTCGAGCAGGTTGCGAAACACGATCTCGAGGTCGGTCTCGCGGGCCAGCACCCGCACGCCGGGGGCGGCGGCGCAGTCCAGCGTCACCGTCCCGGGCGCCGCGCCGTGCCGCGCGACGACCGCGTCGCACACCTGCCTGAGCACGGGCTCGAGCGGCGTCGCCTCGTCGGGCCGCGGCCGCCGCTGGAGCGTCTTGGCGGCGTCGAGCAGGTGGTCGACGAGCGCGTCGAGCCGCTCCACGTCGGCGAGCATGATGCCGTGAAACTCCGCCTGTCGCTCCGGGGCCACCGGCCGCCGGGCCAGCGTCTGCAGCGCGAGCTTGAGCGAGGCCAACGGGCTCTTGAGCTCGTGGGTCACGCTGTCGATGAAATTGCTCTGCCGCTGCGACAGCGCGATCGCCTTCACGGTCAGCGCGAGGTAGACGATCACGCCCACGAGCAGCAGCACGAGCAGGGCCACGCCCACGGCGAGCAGCGCGTAGTAGAGGGCGGCGTTGCGCGAGCCGAGCGCCGCGGCCACGCTCACGATCACCCAGCCCACGCCCAGCGCGATGATCGACCCGATCAGCACGATGCCCAGCAGGATCGGCCAGCCGAGCGAGCGACGCGGTTCCACGGGCTGCGGCTCCGGGCGGGTTCCAGGCGGCGGTCGCGCGCGAGTGTATGCTGCCGGCATGACCGCCGCGACGACCGATCGCGTTGCCGCCCGCCCGCCCCTCGGGCTCGCGGTCGGCGACCTGGCCGTGATCTTCGAGTGGGACGGCGACCGCTGGCGGCACCGCGTCATGCACCGCGACCGCCTCGTGGCCGAGAGCGTCGAGGGGCCCGGTCCCGCCGGCGACGCCGCCTGGCCCGCCTCGCCGCCGTGCCAGGAGGTGGCCGACGCCGCCCCGGGGCGGGCCGCCCTGCTGGCGGTCGGTGCGGCGGGCCGATCGCACTTCGCGGCGAGCGTGGCGGCCGATCCCGCGCGAAGCGACACCGTGATCATCGAAGTGGCCTGCCGGATCCGCGAGCCCGCGGGCTGGCTCGGCTCCACGTACCGGGTGGCCGGAGGCGGCACCGTGCGCGTCGCGGCCGCGGCGGCCGGCGCGCCGCCGCGGACGGTGTGCTGGACCTACCGCATCGGACCGGCGGGCGTGGAGCCGGCCGATGTCGCCGAGCCCCATGCGGGGCGGCCCTGACGGCACCCTTGCGATCGCGCCCGGCATCGATCACATTTCGGGGGCGTCCGGCGTATGATTCCGGGCGACGCGAGGATCCAGTCCATGTTCGACCGCATCGAGCGGCTGAAGGCCGAGTGGACCGACAAGTACGTCGTGATCGCCGCGGCCGCGCCCGAACTGGCCCGCTTCGCCTCCACCACGGGCCTGGTGAAGACCGTCAACATGAACGGTCGCTGCCTGGTCGAGTTCGACCAGTACAACAACACCGGCTGGTACGACATCGACCCGACCGCCTTGCGGGTGGTGCCCAAGCCCCTGCCGAAGCCGCCCGAGGCGAAGCCCGCCAAGGCTCCGGCGGCCGCCGGCGCGAAGAAGCCCTCCACCGCCGACATCCTTGCCGCCGCGCGAGGCAAGGCCGGCGCCGCCTTCGCGCCGCGGGCCCGGGCGAGGATCTCCGCGGTGGAGGGCTTCGCGGCGGGAGCGGCCGCCGCGCCGGCCTTGCCACGCGCGGGGGGCAGGGTGGCGGCGGGGGGGGGGGTCGTGGGGGCCGCGGCGGGCGCC
>JBJTIV010000097.1:0-2831 GCA_046095145.1 Planctomycetaceae bacterium | reverse complement strand
TCGGGCTCGAGCCGGTGGAGGACCGCACGGCGGTGCCGGAACTGCGGGCCGCGCTCGACTACCTGCGGGCCCTGTGAGCCTGCCGGCGCCCGGTCGTTGGATCGGGCGCGGGACGTGGGTAATCTCCCGGGCATGCTGACGTCCGCACGTTCGACCCGGCTCGTCGTCTGGCTGGCCCTGGGCTGCCACGTGCTCGTGGCCGGCGGCCTGCCGCTGCCGCTGGCCGCGCCCGCGGCCGGTCGGGGCGCCGCGACCCGCCACGCCGCCAAGGACCGCTCCCGGCCCTTCCCCTGCATGGACAAGCCTTGCGGCTGCGCCACCGCGGCGCAGTGCTTCGCGAACTGCTGCTGCTTCACGCCCGCCGAGCGGCTGGCCTGGGCCCGGGCCCGCGGTGTCGAGCCGGCGGTGCTCGCGGCGCTCGAGCGTCGCGCCGGCAGCGCTGCGCAGCCGGCCGCGAGGTGTTGCTCGACGGCGCGGCGCGATGGCGCGGCGCGTGCTCAGGCGTCGTTCGCGCCCGTCGATCCCGAGGCACCGGAGGTGTGCGGCGAGTATCGCTCGCTCGCCGCCGAGCCCGCGGCCGAGCCGCCGAGCGACCCCGACACCGAGGCCGAACCCACCGGCGCACGCGTGGTGATCCTCCGCGACAAGCTCGCCTGCGGCGGCATCCTCACCGCGTGGCTGGCCTGCGGCGCGGCGCTGCCGCCCCCGCGGATGGCCGCGCCCGCCCACGACGCGCCCGCCGGCCATGTCGTGCTCGCCGACGACGTGGCTCCGTCCGTCTCCGTGGCCCCCTCCGCGCCACCGCCCCGCGTCGGCTGACGCGGCAGGCATCCCTCTCGAGCGTCGCGCCGGCCGGGCGGTAGCCCGGCCGGCACGTGCCGTGCGCCGTCGTGGGCCCGCATCGTCGCGCGGTCCCGGCCGGCCGCGCGGTGTTCCCACATCCACGGAGACATCCCTCATGCGCGCCTCCCGCGAGACGGACGGCGGATTCACGCTGATCGAACTGTTGGTGGTGGTCGCCATCGTCGCCGGACTGCTCGGCCTGCTCCTGCCGGCCGCGCAGAGCGCCCGCGAGTCGGCGCGGCGGCTGTCGTGCGCGAACCACCTGCGGCAACTCGGCCTGGCGCTCGTCAACCACGAGGCCGCACGGAACGTGTTTCCGCCGACCGACGCCCGCGGCAGCGCCGCGCTGTCGGGCTCCGCCACGGGCGGCTGGTCGCTCCACGCGCGGCTGCTGCCCTTCGCCGAGGAGGGCGCGCTCGCCGACCGGTTCGACTTCGGCACGGCGGCCTTCACCGGCGGCTTCGCGAACCAGGTGCCGAATCCCCGGTTCGCGGCGCTGTTCGCCACGCCGATCCCCTTCCTGCTCTGTCCGAGCGACCCGGCGCCGGCCGTGAACACCACCAACGGCTTCGCCTACGGCGGCACCAACTACATGGTCAGCATCGGCAGCGGCACGGCCGACGGGCAGGGACGGTGCCTGTGGAACTTCGCCAGGCCCACCGACGGGATCGTCTACGAGCGATCCCGGGTCCGCGCCGCACAGATCACCGACGGCGCATCCCGGACGATCGTGGCCAGCGAGGCCGTGCGGAGCGTCGGGGGCGACGCCGACGTGGCCGCGGGCTCCGTGCCGCCGACGCCGTACCAGTACACCTTCAACGGCTCGAACGACTTCAACTCGGCCGACGTGTCGCTCAAGGCGAACGCCCGGCCCACGACCCACGAGATCGACGCGCTCGTGGCGGCCTGGCGGACCCGCACCGCGGGCTACGGCTGGCGCGGCGCCGCGAGCCCCGGCATGCGCGGCCGGGGCGTGTCGTGGGCGGCCACGACGCAGGGCACCAGCCTCACGACCGGCTTCCAGACGCCCAACGCCGACGTGCCCGACTACGTCGTCCACTGCTCGGGCTTCTTCGGCCCGCGGAGCTTCCACCGCGGCGGCGCCACCGTGCTGTTCGCCGACGCGCACGTCGCGTTCCTCGCCGACTCGACCGACGCGACCATCCACCGCGGCCTCCACAGCATCGCCGGCGGCGAGCCCGGTTCCGTCGATCGGTGACGGCGACCGGCTGCACCAGCATCCGCCAGGCGCCTCGCGGAGGAATCGCATCACATTGATCCAAGCCCGGAGCGGCAGCGACGGGACTCCGGGTCGTTGGGCGAGACCGCTCCGGACTCTTCCTCCTCCTCGACGGGACTCCGGGTCGTTGGGCGAGACCGCTCAGACATGCCGGGGTCAGCGCTGCAGCCGCGCGGCGAGCGTCACGGCCGCGGTCTCGACCCGCATGACGTGCGGCCCGAGCCGCGCCCGCACCGCATCGGTCGCCACGGCCGCGGCGACCTCCTCGGGCACGAAGCCCCCCTCGGGGCCGACGAGGCCGAGCACCGCCGCGGCGGTGGCGAGCGCGGCGGCATCGAGGGGCGGGCCGGCTGGGTCGCAGAGGATCGCGCGGCCGCCCGCGGGCAGGGCCGCGAGCGCGGCTGAGACCGTCGCCGGTTCCGCGATCTCCATGAGCACGCTGCGGCCGCACTGCTTGCAGGCCTCGATCACGGTCCGCCGCAGCCGCTCGACCGCCGCCGGCGTGGCCTCCGCCACGCCCCGCGCGGTCACCAGCGGCACGAGCCGGGCCACGCCGAGTTCCGTGAGCTTCTCCACGAGCCACTTCTGCCGCTCCCCCTTGGGGAGCGCGACCGCGAGCGTGAGCGGCGGCTCCGCTTTCGGCGCGGCCACGAGCGCCGCGCCCATGTCGAGGGTCACCTCGTTGCGGCCGATCGAAGCGATCCGCGCGCACCACTCCCCACCGGCGCCGTCGAACACGCGGATCTCG
>JBJTIV010000096.1:0-3873 GCA_046095145.1 Planctomycetaceae bacterium | reverse complement strand
TCCAGCGTCGCGGTCCTCAGGCCGCGGCCACCTCCACGCTCCTACCATCCCTGGCCCCGGCGGCCTTGCCGGGCATCCGCCCGGAAGTGAGCGACGGCTAGCTGCAGGCAAAACACGGGCGTCGTGCCCGTTTTGGCCTTGGCATTCGGAGCCGCAGCCGAGGTGCGGCTCGAATGCCAGCTGCTCGCACCTCCGGACTCGCAGGGCCGCCGCGGGGCGGCGGCACGCCTTCCGCCGGCAGGACCCGGGGGAGCGGCCGGTGGAAGCGTTGTGCACACCGCATCACTTCTCTCGCCCAACGGCCCGGAGTCCCGTCGCTTCCGCTCCGGGCTTGTACAGGTGAAATCCGGGGCCAGGCCCGGAGGGCCGGGTTGTGTCCAGCGGGCGGATGCCCGCGAAGACCGGGTCGGCGGGATGCCGAGCCCGGGCGTGTTTCGAGTCCCGTCGCTTCCGCTCCGGGCTTGCCTGCAGGTGCCATGAAAGCCCCCGGCGGAAGCCGGGGGACTCCGGGTGCGAATGCCCTCCCGCCATCTATGCGTGACCGCTTTCGCCCCGCCACGCGGATTCCCCGCGCTTGCGCGTGGGGCTTCCTGACACGACCCGATGGCGAATCCCGCGAGGGGCTGCCCATCCCCTCGAGACGGCGTAGACGGCCAGCGCAGGCAGGATGCCGGAGCGCAGCCGTCTCCGAGTGAGCGGAGGTCAGGAAGACCGCAGCGAGCGTCCGGCGAGAGGGTGTGGGCAGCCCCGAGCCCCGCGAGACGCGGACTCAGCCGCTACACTCCGGCACCACGACCTGATGCAACGGGGAGCCCACCATGCAACGCACCGTCGCGAGCGCCTTCCTGCTCGCCACCCTGCCCTGCCTCGCGGCGGAGCCGGTGACCTTCCCGCGCACCACGATCGACCTGGGCTGCGTCGTCAGCGACCTCGACAAGAGTCTGAAGTTCTACGTCGATGGGATCGGGTTTCGGCAGGTGGAGGGGTTCGACGCGCCCGCGGATCTGGCCCGTGATGCCGGGCTCACCGACTCGAAGCCCCTCGCCGTCCGCGTCCTCGTCCTCGGCGAGGGAGAAAACGCCACACAGCTCAAGCTCATGCAGGTGGCAGGCACCACGCCGCGGACCGGCGACACGGAGTTCATCCATTCCCACACCGGCTTCCGCTACCTCACGATCTTCGTCGCCGACACCGACGCGGCCCTCGCCCGACTCGCGACGCTCGGCGTGAAGCCGCTTGCGAAGTCACCCATCGCCCTGCCTGAGTCGCTCGCCCCTGGCATGCACCTCACCTGCGTTCGCGATCCCGACGGCAACATCATCGAGCTCATCGGCCCGCGGCGGACAGCCGCGCCGTGACGGCCGCTCAGGCCCGCGGGATCTTGCCTGCAGCCTCGAGCCAGCGGATGACCCGCTCGGCGAGCACGTCGGGCGGTGCCGACGTCGAGTCGACGACGATCTCCGGCGCGAGCGGCTCCTCGTAGGGGTCGTCGATGCCGGTGAAATTCGTGATTTCACCGGCCCGCGCCTTCTTGTAGAGGCCCGTCGGATCACGGCCCTCGCAGACCGCGAGCGGCGCCTTCACGAACACCTCCACGAAGTCGCCCGGCGCGAGCATGGCCCGCACGGCGTCGCGGTCGCGGCGGTAGGGGCTGATGAAGGCGGTGAGGGCCACGATGCCGGCCTGCGCGAAGAGGTCGGCGACGGCGCCGATGCGGCGGATGTTCTCGGCACGGTCGGCGGCGCCGAAGCCGAGGCCGAACCGGGCGGCGGCCTCTGCGCCGTACCGCTCCGTGAGCAGCGCCGGCGCCGCGTTGAGCCCGTGCCGCACGTTGTCGCCGTCGAGCACGAAGCTGCGGACGCCGCGGGCGTGGAGCCGGCGGTCGACGGCGTTGGCGAGCGTGCTCTTGCCGCAGCCCGAGAGCCCGGTGAACCAGAGCACGCAGCCCGAGTGGCCCGCGGATCGCTCGCGGTCGGCGCGGCTCACCGCCGGCTCGTGCCAGCGGACGTCCACCGCCTCGGCCTTCGCTCCCTCGTCGGCCATGCCGCGCGCTCCTTGGCCTCTGATCCCTGCCGGTCGTGCCGATTCTATCGCGCCGCTGTCGGGCGACGTGCGGGGGATAGACTTCGGTCGAGGTCCGTTCGATGCCGCTGCCCCTCGCCCCCGACCGCCGCCCGACCCCGCCGCTCCCCACGACGGCCGCGGAGATGCGCGCCCGCGGCTGGGACGCGGTCGACGTCGTGTTCGTGAGCGGCGACGCCTACGTCGACCACCCGAGCTTCGCCAACGGCCTGCTCGCCAGGCTCCTCGAGGCCGCCGGCTTCCGCGTGGCCGTGCTCGCCCAGCCCGACTGGCGCTCCTGCGAGCCGTGGCGGCAGTTCGGCCGGCCGCGGCTCTGCTTCGGCGTGTCGGCCGGCAACATGGACTCGATGATCAACCACTACACGGCCAACCGGAAGGTGCGGAACGACGACGCCTACTCGCCGGACGGCGAGATCGGCCGCCGCCCCGACCGGGCCACGCTCGCCTACTGCCAGCGGGCGCGGGAGGCGTTTCCCGGGGTGCCCGTCGTGGCCGGGGGCGTGGAGGCGAGCCTCCGGCGGATCGCCCACTACGACTACTGGAGCGACACCGTCCGCCGCTCGATCCTCATGGACGCGAAGGCCGACCTCCTCGTCTTCGGCATGGGGGAGCGGACGATCCTCGACGTGGTCCGCGGGCTCGACGCGGGACGGACCGCGAAGGACCTTCGCGATCTGCGGGGCGTGGCCTATCGCCTCGGCGCGAGCGAGCCGCCGCCGACCGGCCCCGGTGGCGGTGCGGCCGACACGCTCGAGCTGCCCGCCTTCGCGGCGGTTGCCGAGGATCCGCTCGCGTTCTGCGAGATGACGCGGGTCGCGCACCTCGAGACCAATCCCCACAACGCCCGCCGGCTCGTGCAACGGCACGGCCGCGAGGCCGTGGTGGTGAATCCACCGGCCCTGCCGCTGGAGCAGGACGAGATGGACCAGGTCTACGGCCTGCCGTTCACGCGGCGGCCGCACCCGGCCTACGGCGCGGCCCGGATTCCGGCCTTCGAGGTCGTGGAGACGAGCGTGCAGATCATGCGGGGCTGCTTCGGCGGCTGCACGTTCTGCTCGATCACGGCCCACGAGGGGCGGATCATCCAGAGCCGTAGTCAGGATTCGATCATCACCGAGATCAAGCTCATCGCGAGCCAGCCCGGCTTCAAGGGCACGGTCTCCGACATCGGCGGGCCGACGGCGAACATGTACCAGATGCGCTGCACACGGCCCGAGGTGGAGGCCAAGTGCCGCCGGCTGTCGTGCGTGCACCCCACCGTCTGCAAGCTCTTGGGCACCGACCATGGGCCGCTCAAGGAGGTGATGCGCGAGGCCCGCTCGGTGGAGGGCGTGAAGCGGGTGCTCGTGGCCAGCGGCGTGCGGATGGACCTCGCCCGCCGCGATCCCGAGTATCTCCAGGAACTCGCCGCCCACCACGTCGGCGGCCACCTGAAGGTGGCGCCCGAGCACACCGACCCCGAGGTGCTGCGGCTCATGAAGAAACCGTCGGCCGACGACTACGTGGAGTTCGACCGTGAGTTCCGGGCCGCCAGCCGCCGCGCCGGCAAGAAGCAGTACACCGTGCCCTACTTCATCGCCAGCCACCCGGGCAGCGGTGTCGCTGAGATGATCGACCTGGCCGTGTTCCTCAAGCGGAACGGCTACAAGCCCGACCAGGTGCAGGACTTCATCCCCAGCCCCTTCGACATCGCGGCCTGCATGTATCACACGGGCCTCGACCCGATGACGAAGGAGCCGGTCACGATCACGAAGAGCCTCCGCGACCGGAGGATGCAGCGGGCGCTCCTGC
>JBJTIV010000095.1:0-2268 GCA_046095145.1 Planctomycetaceae bacterium | reverse complement strand
CCGAGCAACCCCCGGGCGATGCGGGCCCGCGCGTGGGCCGGGGCCGCCCGCGCCACGGCGGGCCCGAGGAGAGGGCCGAGCGCCACGGCCGGGGCATCCGGCCACGACCGCGAGAGGGCCCGCCGCGCCAGCGGCTCGCCGTGGCCCGACAGCACGATCCCGTCGGGCTGCCAGCCGGCGGCCGCGGCCACGCGGCGGAGGGCCGCGGCGACGCGCCGCGCCTGCACGTCCGCGCAGCGCTCGGCCGCCGCGACCGCGTCGGCGGGCGGGAATGCATCGGGCTCGACGAGCATCGTCCGCGCCAGCCGCACGCGGGCCGCCTCGCGGGTGGCGGGCGCCCCGTCGGCCGTGTCGCGGTCGGCCGGGTCCTCCGGCAGCCCGCCGACGAGCAGCCAGGCGTCGCGGGAGTCGGCGTACCGCTCGGACGCCACCGGCCGCGGCACGCCCCGATGGGGCAGGGCCCGCACGAGTGCCGCCAGCGGCGTCCGCTCGATGCCCGTGTAGACGAGTTCGCCCGTCCGCATCCGGCCGGCATCGTCGCGCTCGAGCGCCGCGGGAGCCCCGTCCACGAGCGGCACGATGTCGGTCGTGGTGGAGCCCACGTCGATGAGCACCGAGCGTGACGCCGGCGCGTGCGCGCCGGCGAGCCGGGCCAGCGCGTGCCAGTTGGAGGCGGCGGCCAGGAGCGGCGCGGCGACGGCCTCCCCGGGGCTCACGAGCCGGCCGTCGACGAGGTAGACGCGGACCTCGGCCGCATGTGCGGCGGCCACGAGCGACTCGACGATGTGGGACACGCCGGCCGCCCGTGAGGCATAGCAGTCGGCGATCTCGCCGGTCATCGTGGCCACGACCCGGCGGCACGGGGCCGCTTCCAGGATGCGGCCGAGGGCCGCGGGCAGTCCACGCCACTCGCGCCACAGCGCGAAGGGCTCCGCGAGCGTCCAGCCCCGCCCGTCGGCCGCCTTGAGGTTGGCGCCGCCGATGTCCAGGGCGATGAGATCGGCGTCGGGCATGGCAGACATCGCCCCGTCAGGCTGCGGAGACGCGGAAGCCGCCGGCCCGCGGCGCGGAGCCCGGGACCGGCACGAGTTCAGGCGCGCCGTTCGATGCGGCCTCGATCATCGCCGCCACAAGGCTCGATGCAAGAAGCCGGGCCTGGCCGACGAACGACGTGGTGACCCGCGGATTCACCTCGAGCACGCGGTCGTCGCCGCCGTCGGGTCGCGCCCCCAGGATCATGTCCACGCCCACCCAGCCGGCGTCGGCCCCGAGCGCCGTCGCGGCGGCCCTCGCGAGCGCCGCGGCCCGTGTGGCGAGGCCCTCATCGGCGACGACGTCGCCGCCCAGGTAGCGTGGGGCAGGGCCGTCGCTGAAGACCTGTCGCATCGGTGGCAGGACCTCGATCGAACGCGTTCCGCAGAGGCACGACGCGCCGACAGGTACTCCGCTCGCGAAGGCCTCGAGCCGCGTGGGATGGGCCGCCGGAGGAACGCCGCGGGACGTGAGGATCTCGAGCCCGTCGCCGCCGCAGCCGGTGCGGGCCTTGCGGACGGCGGGCAGGTGGAATCCGGCGGGAATCGGGGCGCCCGCCGCGAGCGCGCGGCCGGCGGGCACGGGAACGCCCCGGGCGGCGAGCGCGTCGATCGTGGCCTGCTTGTCGGTCGCGGTCTCGATCACGCGATCGGCCGGCGCGAGCACGCGGCCGCCGGCGGCCCGCACGGCCTTCACGAGCCCGGCGAGGATGCCGTCGGTCTCCGGCGCGACGACGATCGTCCAGTCGGCGGCCCGCGCCGCGGCGATGAGCGTCGCCACGTCGCCCCCGGCCTGCCGCCGCGCGGGTGCCGGCAGGTCGATCAGCCGTCCCTCCTCGACGAGCGCGGCCACGTCGAGGTCCGGACGCTTCGAGGCATCGCCCGCGAGCGCCTCGAGCATCATCCTGCCCTCGCGGGCGATCGCCGCCTCGCCCCCGGCCAGCCCGCCGGACAAGCACCACTCGTAGAGGAGGACACGCATGCGGGCAGCGTACAGGATGGATGCGGTGCCACGCGGCCCACACGTTGCGCGGCAGAAAATTGGTTCATGTCACTCGATCAGCCACCGCGATCCCGTTGTTGCCCGCGACCCGCTTTCCCGTCGCTCGCGCTCCGGGCTTCCTCGAGGACGAACCGGGGAGGGGTTGCCCGTGCCGTCGAGCCGGCGTTGCTCGGGCACCGATCCGCGCCAGCGGATTGGTCGGCGCAGCCACGGATGGCGGAGCGCAGGCAGCAC
>JBJTIV010000094.1:0-3857 GCA_046095145.1 Planctomycetaceae bacterium | reverse complement strand
CGATGCGGCCGCGAGCAAGCGGCTCCTCGCCGCGCCGCGCGGCCGGCCGGGGGGCGACCGAGCCCCGCCACTCGTCGCCGGTTCCGGCCCGCGCCGCAGGTCGACCAGCCCGTGCCACTGGTTGATCAGCGCGTGCCGCTGGGTGATCAGCGCGTGCCGCAGGGAGATGCGCTCGCGATCGCGGCGCCCGCGGTCGCGCGGACTCCGGCCGTGGCCGTGCCGCCGGCGGCTCCCGTGGCCGGCGCCGCGGCCGTCCCGGCCGCGGTCGTCGTCGGCCGGGAGATCGTGCTGTTTCGTCCCGCCGACGACCGGGCCGCGGCGTGGCTGGCGGGGACGGAAGCCGCGCCGCTCGATCCGCCCGTGGACCTCGTGGCGCCGCCCTTCTGCCGGCCGACGCTCGAGGTGAACGGCATGCGGATCGCGCTCGAGCCGGGAACCCGCGCCGTGCTCGGCACGGATGGCGCGGGCGGCCCGCAGCTCGAGGTGGTCTTCGGGGCCGCGGTGATCGCGGGGCCGGGCCGTCTCGGCATCGTGGCCGGCGAACTCGCAGGCGCGATCACGACCGGTCCGGCCGCGCCGGTGGGCGTGGAGGTGACGCTCTGGCGTCCACCGGGCGCCGGCGCCGATGCGACGCAGCGCGTGGCACGGATCATGCCGACCGCCGGCCGGATCGACTGGCAGCCCGCGGAGTCCGCCGCCGGCGACCGCGGGATCGCGGCCGGCCAGGTGCTCGAGTGGCGAAGCGCCACCGCCGGCGAGCCGCTCGTCGTCGCTGCGGGCCCGCCCCCGGCGTGGCTCACGGGCAGCGGCGTCGCGGCGGCCGGGGAGCGGCGCGCCGCCGACGCACTGGCGAACGCGCTCGCGTCCGGTTGCGCCGCGGTGCCGGCGCTCGAGGAGCTCGCCGGCCACCGGCGGGTCGAGAACCGGGTGGCCGCGGCCGCCGCGCTCGCCATGATCGGCGAGTTAGACGACCTCGTGCGGCTGCTCGTGGCCGACGGTCCCGCGGCCCTGCCGGAATCGCTCTGGGACCGGCTCGACGCCGTGGCGGTGCAGCCGACGCTCGCGCGGGGTGACCGGGCGGCCGACGCCTTCGACGCCGCGGTGGCCGCCCACGCGCCCGCCGGCGCCGCCGACGCGGTGACCCGCTTCGCCCGCGGCACCGGTGACGAGGAGCTCGCCGCGGGCGCGCCGGCCGACCTGATCGCGGCCCTCGAGAGCCCGCACCTGGTCGTGCGTCGCTACGCGCTCAGGAATCTCTTCGAGGTCGCCGGCCCGGCGCCCGGCGACCGCCTCCGCTATCGCGCCGACCGTGCGCCGGAGGAGCTCCGCGAGGGCGCCGCCTGGTGGCGCGCGCAGTTCGAGCAGGGCCGCATCCGTCGCGCCGCGACCGAGGGGGCCACGGACCGCTGACGTGGCGGCGCCGGGCGGAGCGCAGCCCGGCGCGGCGAAATCGCGACTGCCGCGATGGTTGCGCCGGTGAATTGTCCGCGGACCACGGCCGGTGCTATGCTCGGTCACGTCCGCCGCCGGGGGCGGAGACGCCGCGAATCGCAAGGATTTTCAGGGTGCAGATCAACGTCTCGGCCCGCCACGGACACTTGAGCCCGGCCTCCCAGTCCAAGATCGCCGCGAAGGTCTCGCGACTGCGGCGCTACTTCGACCGGCTCACCGCCCTGAACGTCACCGTCGACCTGCAGAACGACTCCCTCCCCGCGGTCGAGATCGTGGCCTCGGCCGAGCGGTTCCACGAGCTCGTCAGCCACGAAAATTCGTCGCTCCTGTGGCGGAGCGTCGACGGCGCCGTGCAGAAGATGGAGCAGCAGCTCCGCAAGCACAAGGAAAAGGTCCGGGACCACAAGCACGTGCAGAACACCCGTCGCGACTGACCGCCCCGGCCACCGTCCCAGCCCGCACACACCCCGAGATCACACCAGGCATGAAGTTCTCCGATTTCGTCGCCACCGACGCCATCCGGGCCCACGTCGCCGCGGGCTCGAAGGAGGGCGTGATCCGCGAGATGGTGCAGTCCCTCGTCGACGCCGGGCGGATCGCGGCCGGCGACCAGGACGGCATCGTCAAGGCGATCATGAAGCGGGAGGACCTCGGCAGCACCGGCATCGGCCGGGGCGTGGCCGTGCCCCACACGAAACATCCCGGCGTCGACCGGCTGGTCGGCACCGGGGCGGTGAGCCCGGCGGGCATCGAGTTCGAGAGCCTCGACGGCGAGCCGGTGCACCTGTTGTTCCTGCTCGTGTCGCCGCCGGACCGGCCGGGCGACCACCTGCGGGCACTGGAAAACATCTCGCGGCAGCTGCGCGACGACTCCTTCTGCCGGCTGCTCAAGGCCGCGAAGGGGCCGGTCGACATCCAGCATCTGCTCGAGGAGGCCGATGCGCAGGGGGTGACGTCGTGAGCGGAGCGACGATCAGCGACGACGGCCGCGGGCCGCCCGACGCCACGGAGGACACGCTCACCCGCGTGGTGATCGTGGCCAACGCGCAGGGGCTCCACGCGCGGCCCGCCGACCTGCTCGCCCGCGAGGCCCGCAAGTGGCGCTCGCGGATCGAGCTCGTGGCCGACGCCCAGCGGGTCGACGGCAAGAGCATCCTCGAGGTGCTCACGCTCGCCGCGGAGTCCGGCACCCGGCTCGTCGTGGAGGCCACCGGACCCGACGCCCGCGAGGCGCTCGAGGCCATCGGCGGCCTGTTCGAGCGAAAATTCAACGAACACGAGGACGAACGCGATTCCTGACCGGCGCCGCGCGGGCCGCTCGGCCCCGCGACCGGTCGCAGACCGATCACAGACCGATCACCACAGAACCACAGGAGCCGCAACTCTCCGCCAGGCGCCCGCCGCCGGGATCCGATCCCCGCCTCCGCCGCCGCCACACCGCGGCCGGCCGGTCCGCGACGCCCGATCTCCCCGCGGAGGCGGCCGCCGGCGGGCGGACTGCGCCCGATGCTGAAACTTCAGGGCTTCGCCGTCTCGCCCGGCGTCACCATCGGCGAGGCGCTCGTCCTCGATGCCGAGGGCTTCCGGATTCCGCGCCGCTTCGTGGAGCGAAGCGCCGTCGACACGGAGCTCGCCCGCCTGGCGGTGGCGATCGCCGAGACGACCCGCGACATGGAGCGGAATCGTGACGCGATCCGCGGCGAGCTCGGCGACCAGTATGCGGCCATCTTCGAGGCCCACCTGGCGATGCTCCACGACGAGCGGCTGCAGCGGGAGCTCACGAGCGCCGTCCGCGACCGCAACTGGTGGCCCGAGTACGCCGTGAGCCGCACGCTCCGCCGCTACGCCAAGGCCTTCCAGAACCTCGACAACCACATCGCCCAGCGGGCCCACGACATCTACGACATCGAGCGCAGCCTGCTGGGCAACCTGCTCGGCCAGCGGCGCGAGACGCTGGCCTCGATCTCGCAGCCGGTGATCGTGCTGGCCCACAACCTCACGCCGAGCGAGACGGCGAACCTCGACCGCCGGCTGGTGAAGGGCTTCGCCACCGAGCTGGGCGGCCCGGGCAGCCACACCGCCATCGTCGCGGAGGGCCTGGAGATTCCGGCGGTGGTGGGCATCGGGCCGTTCCTGGCCGACGTGTCGGGCGGCGAGCCGGTGATCCTCGACGGCAACCAGGGCGTGGTGATCCTCCAGCCCGACGAGGAGACGATCGCCCGCTACCGCGTGGAGCTCGAGGCGGCCCGCAGCGTGGCGGCGCGGCTGGAGGAGATCCGCGACCTGCCCGCCGAGACCACCGACGGCGTCCGCGTGCAGATCCTGGGCAACATCGAGTTTCCGGACGAGGCCGACCACTGCATCGCCCGCGGCTGCGACGGCATCGGCCTGTACCGCACCGAATT
>JBJTIV010000093.1:0-11158 GCA_046095145.1 Planctomycetaceae bacterium | reverse complement strand
CCCGCTGATCGTCGAACGGGCGACCTTCGGCCTGGCGAAGGCGCGGGAAAATCTCGGCAGCCGCGCGAGCCTCGAGCAGGCCGTGGAAGGCTACAAGACGGTGATCCGGGAGCATCCCTCGAGCGCCGTGCGGGCTCTCGCCGAGGCGCGGATCGCGGCCCTCGGACGGCCGGCGACGCGGCAGTGGTACGATTGGTTCTCCCAGCAGAAGCCCGCCCCGCCCGCGAAGGCCGATGGAGCAGCCGCGACCACTCCCGACGCCGGACCAGACGCCGTCGACGCGGACCGTGCCCCGGCCGATCACCCGCGCGAGGAACGAGCGGATCTGGGCCGGCAGGGCGCGGGCGAGGAACACGTCGAGCCGGGAGCCGGCGTCCGCGGCCTCAACCGGGAGCGTCAGTTCCTGTCCCGGCGGCGGGCTGCCCGGCGCCGCCGGCGTCTGGTCCGGCGTCGGGAGTGGTCGCGGCTGCTCCAGCGGCCTTCGCGGGCGGGGCGGGCATCTGCTGGGAGAACCACTCGTCCCACGGCCGCGTCGCCGGCCGTCCGCGGGCCGCGATCCGCGCCTCGGCGAAGGGCCGCACCGCGCTGGCCGGGTACGTCCGCACCAGCGCCTCGTAGCCGCGGACGGCGTCGTCGAGGTTGCCGAGGTTCTCGCGGGCCTTCGCCAGGCCGAAGGTGGCGCGTTCCGCGACGAAGGCGAGCGGATTCTCGGCGAGCAGTCCCGCGTACGTCGCCACCGCGGCCTGCAGCCGCTGCTCGGCCATCGCGCGATCGGTGAACAGCGCCTGGCTGCCCTGGTCGAGCATGCCGTCGGCGAGCACGAGCCGGGCCCACTGCGCGGCCGGCGTGCCGGGATAGCGGGCGGCGACGTCGTTGATGGCGGCCGCCTGCCCGTTGCCGAGCGCCTTGATGCAGGCGTCCCAACTCTCCTGCCGGGCTGCGATCCGCCGCGAGTCCACGAGCGACCAGGCCGCCGACCCGATCACGAGCGCCGCGGCGGCCAGCCCGATCGCGCCGAGGTGCGGGCGGACGCGCTCCGTGACCCGGGCCACCATGTCGGCCAGGACATTCGTCTCCAACTCGTGGCGGCGGTCGGACTGCATCGCGTCGTCTCCTCGCTCCGGCGTCGTTCACCAAATAGAAGGATGCGGCCGCCGAGCGTCAAGGCGATCGCGGTCGGCCACGCGCGGCATCTGGTAGATTCCGCCCCGATGGCCGCCACCTCTCCGCCCGCCGGACCGCGCCGCCAGGCCGCTCCCGCGCTCAACGCCGCGCAGGCCCAGGCCGTGCTCGCGCCGCCCGGCCCGCTGCTCGTGCTCGCCGGCGCCGGCACGGGCAAGACGCGGGTGGTGATCGCCCGGATCGCCCACCTCGTGCGGCAGGGCACCCGGCCCGGACGGATCCTCGCCGTCACGTTCACGAACAAGGCGGCCCGCGAGATGCTCGCCCGGGCCGGCGCGGTCGGCGGCCGTTCCGGTCGCGAGCAACCCGAGATCTCCACGATCCACTCGCTGTGCGTGCGGATCCTGCGCCGCCACGCCGCGGTGGTCGGGCTGCCGGAGCGGTTCGTGATCGTGGACCGCGGCGACCAGGAGGCGACGGCCCGCGCGGTGCTCAAGGAGCTCCGGGTGGCCGACACGGTGCTGCGTCCCGCGGACCTCCTCGACCGCGTCGGCCGCTGGAAGAGCCGCGGCGTCCGGGCCGACGCGGCGATCGACGCGATCGCCGCCGACGCCGACGACTCGTGGACCCTCGCGGCGGCCGGCTACCGCCGCTACCAGCAGGCGCTGCGCACGGCGGGCGGCGTGGACTTCGACGACCTGCTGCTGCTCGTCGACGAGCTGTTCGCGGGCCACGAGCCGGTCCGCCGCGCCGAGGCGGGCCGCGTCGACCACCTGCTCGTCGACGAATACCAGGACACGAGCGGCGTCCAGGAGCGGATCCTCGCCGCGCTGGCCCGCGACCACCGCAGCATCTCGGTGGTGGGCGACGATGACCAGGCGATCTACGCGTGGCGCGGCGCGGAGGTGTCGCACATCCTCGACTTCGAGCGGCGCTGGCCCGGGGCCACGGTCGTGCGGCTCGAGGAGAACTACCGCTCCACGCCCGAGATCATTCGCGCCGCCAACCTGCTCATCGAGCGCAACTCGCGGCGGCACGGCAAGCGGCTGGTCACGGCCGCGCCCGCGGGCCTGCCGCCGACGGTGATCCAGGCGCAGGACGAGACGGACGAGGCCCGCCGGGTGGTCGCCGACGTGGAAGGCCTGCTGCAGGAGCGGCAGGTGGCGCCGGCCGAGGCCGCGATCCTCGTGCGCACCGGGGAGCAGACGCGGTCGTTCGAGCAGGAGCTGCGGCGCCGCGGCATCCCCTACGAACTCGTGGGCAGCCGGTCGTTCTTCGACCGCCGCGAGGTCAAGGACGTGATGGCCTTCCTGCGGTTCCTCGTGGAGCCCGACGACGACCTGGCGCTGGCCCGCATCGGCAACCTGCCGCCGCGGGGCATCTCGGCACAGGTGATCCAGCAGGCGCGGGCGGCGGCCACGCAGGTGGGCTCGAGCCTGTGGCGCGAGCTCCGCGAGGCCCGGGCCGCCGGCCGGCTCTCCACCGCGGCGGCGGGGGGCGTGACCGCGCTCGAGCAGCTCGTGGCGACCGCGGCGGCCGCGCCGGCGGCGACCGCGGGCGCGACGCGGGCGGCGCCGCTGCTCCGCGACGTGCTCGAACGGGTCGGCTACCGGCGACATCTGGAGAAGGACTACGCCGACGAGCCCGGCGAGGCCGACACGCGCTGGGCCTGCGTGGAGGAGGTGGCCGCCGCGCTCGACCACCACGAGCGCAGCCGCGCGGCCGACGCGGGGGGCGGCCTCGCGGCGGTCGTCCGCGGGTTCCTCGACGACTTCATGCTCCAGGTGGAGGAGGAGGACCGGTTCACCGACGACCAGCCGAAGGGCAACGTGCTGCGGCTGATGACGCTCCACGCGGCGAAGGGGCTCGAGTTCGACTGCGTGTGGATGGTGGGCGTGGAGGAGGGCATCCTGCCGCACCACCGGGCGGTCGCCGACGGCCTGCCCGCGATCGACGAGGAGCGGCGGCTGTGCTACGTGGGCGTGACCCGCGCGCGCCGCCGGCTCGCGCTCTCGCTGTGCCTGACGCGGACGAAGTGGGGCCAGAGCAAGCCCTGCAAGCCGAGCCGGTTCCTCTACGAGCTGACCGGCCAGGCGGACAAGTTCGTCGACGGCCCGCCCGTGCGCCGCGACCGCGTGCCCGCCCCGCCCCGCCGTCGGGGACGGTGAGTCATCCCGCGAGCACGGCGGGCAGCATCCGCGCCATGGTCCAGGCGGCGCTGCGGCCCGCCGCGAGCGCCGCGTAGGCGTCGACCACGCCCCGCGCGAGCGGCATGGCTCCCCGGTGCCACGGCAGCCAGGCGGGCGTCGGCCACGGGGCCAGCGGCCCGCGGACGATCGAGTTGTGCACGAGCGGCAGGAGCAGCGGGTCGTGGACGCGGCCGATGCCGCTCTGCGGCGCGGCGAGCGTGGCCCCCGGATAGCCGCCCCAGGGCACGCACGCGAAGGCGTAGGCGATGGCCGACCAGGGGTTGCGGGCGACGACGCCGGAGGCGAGGTGCTCCGCGAGCAGGTCCACGCGGGCGGCGTCGCGGGCGGCCAGGTCCTCGGGGGCGGTCACGCTCGCCGCCAGCGATCCCGGCAGGCCGCGGACGAACTCGCCCGCCGCGCCGCAGAAGGCATCGACCGAGTCCGCCGCGAGCGGCACCTCGACCGCCGCCGGCAGGAACCATTCCCGCTCCAGCCAGCGGGGCTCGACGGCGGGATCGAGGCCGGCTCGCAGCAGTGCCGGCAGCGAGCCGTCCGCGGGCGCGGGACGGCCGGCGAGCGTCTCCCAGGCGGCGGTGGCGCCCGGATACCAGGCCGGCCGGTCCGGCAGGCTCTCCAGCCGCGTGCGGATCCGGCCGACGAAGTCCTCGCGCTGCGGCCAGCCGCGCGCGGTCCCCACGCACTTCGTGGCGATGCAGTTGAACGACGTGTTGTTGGCGATCGACGCGGCCACCATGTCGGCCTGGGCCGCGAGCTGCCGCGGCGCGTAGCGGCCGGGCACGACGATCCAGGGCGTGACGTTGCCGAGTTCGCAGGTGACCGGCTTGGCGAGCACGGGCACGGCGCCGGCGGCACGCGGCCCCGGCCCGCCCCACACGAGCGCGTCGAACGTCCCCTGCCCGCCCGTCATGTGCACGTGGGTCACGCCGGGATCCTGGACCGCCTCGCGGGCCACGTCGGCGCCGCCCGTGACGATCGCCAGCAGCCCGGCGGCCACGAGCGGCTCGAGCGCCTCGCCGAGGGGCTGCTCGAGCGGGGCGTGGAGCGGATGGAGTTTGAGGAGCACGGCCCGGCCGTGCTCGAAGATCTGCCCGATCGCGTCGCCGGCGGCCAGCCCCGTGACGTTGCCCGCGCCGAGCACCGCGCACACGCCCCCGCTCCGCGGCCGCGTCGCCGCCTCCTCCCGCCACGACCGCGCGAACGCCTCGAGCCCGCCGGGGTTCACGCAGCGGACCACGGCCGAGTGGCCGCCGAACACCGCGCCGTCCCACATCCCGACGGCGGGCAGCGCGGCCACGCCCACGAACCGCGGCTCGGCCCCGGCCCGCGGCTCGGGCAGCAGCCGCGGCGGGGCGACGAGGGCGGGCGTGCCGCCGCGCGCCACCCCGTCGAGCGCCCGCGCCGTGACGGCGAGCAGCCGCAGCGTGACCACCGGGCCCGTGGCGATCTCTTCGGCGCGGGCGGCGGCCGCGGGCGGCCCGACGACCCCTGTCCGCTCGTGGCGGCCCTTGATGGCCAGGGCCGCCTCGACCCAGTGGTCGGCCGCGGCGGCGACCGTGCCGGCGGCGGCGCGGGCCAGCGCGGCGCGGGCGGCGGGATCCCGTCGGGCGTGCGCCCGGGAACCGGCCACCAGCGACTCGACGACGGTGGCGATCGACGGCATGCGGCCTCCCGCGGGCCTCACTTGCCCACGCAGTGCCGGGAGAATATCCGATCCAGCAGGTCGGTGCCGATCGTCGCGCCGGTGATCTCGTCGAGGGCGGCGACGGCGCGCTGCAGGTGGCCGGCGGCGACCGCCTCGTCGGCCGCGGCGTCGTCCTGTCCGCAGGCCGCGGCCGCGGCGAGGGCCGTCGCGCACTCGGCCACCCCGACGGTCATCCGCAGCGTGGCCGGCGTCGTCCGCGCGGGCGCCGCGGTCACCGCGGCGCGGATCGCGACCCGCAAGGCTTCCACGCCGCGGCCGTCTCGGACGCTCGTGAGGATCGCCACGCCGGCGGGCGGCACCGCGCCGCGGTCGCAGCGGGTCACGACCTCGATGCGCGGCCGGCCCGTCGCGGCAGCGAGGGCACCGCATGCATCGCCCGCGTCGCGGCAGGCGACGACCACGTCGGCTCGCTCGATCTGCTCGCGGGCGGCGGCCGCCGCGGCGGCCTGCGGGTTCCCGGACCGCTCCGGGTCGGCCGCGATGCCCGCCAGATCCACGACCACGCAGGCGGCCCCCGCGCCCGCGAGCGGCGCCTCGAGCCAGTCGCGGGTGGTGCCCGCCTCGTCGGCCACGAGCGCCGCCTCGTGGCCGGCGGGCGCGGTGTAGAGGCGGCGCTTGCCGATGTTGGGACGGCCCACGAGCACGGCCCGCGGCAGGTCGCCCCCGGCGCCCGCATCGCGGCGGACGAGGTCGCGGGCCACGGCGTCGAGGTCGGCGCGGATCTGCGCCAGCCGGGCGGCCAGCGCGCGGCGCGCCGGCGCGTCGGCCACGGGCACGGCGTCGGGCGTCGTCTCGTCGGCGAAGTCGAGCGCGGCCTCCACGTCGGCGAGCAGGTCGAGGAGGCCCGACCGCAGCCGCCGCAGCGTCGCGCCCGCGCCGCCCGCCATCCGGTCGAGCGCGGCGGAGAGGTCCGCCGGCGTGCGGGCGTCGACGAGCCCGAGGACGGCCTCGGCCTGCAGGAGGTCGAGGCGGCCGGAGAGAAACCCGCGGAGCGTGAACTCGCCGCCCCGCGCCAGCCGCGCGCCGTGGTCGCAGGCCGCGGCCACGACGGCGTCGACGAGCGGCGCCGATCCCGGGAGCTGCACTTCCGCGAGCGGACCCCCGACCGGGCCGCCCGGCCCGGGCCAGACCAGGATCTCCACCGCGAGCGCGCCCCATGCCCGCCCCAGGCCGCCGGCCAGTCGGGCCGTCACCACGCGCGGGGCCGCGCCGCGGGCCGGCAGGCCGCGCGGATCGCCGACGTCGAAGAGGCGGCCGAGCAGCGGCTCGAGCCCGTCGCCCGCGAGCCGCACGAGCGCCCGCGCGCCGGGGCCGGCCGGGGTCGCGGGCGCGACGATCAGGTCATCCGCCGACCACATGCGGCCCGTGCCGTCGGGGTGTCACCGCTGCTTCTTCCGCGCCGCCCGCTTCTGTCGCGTGGCTCCGGCGGCCACGGTGGGGCGCGCCGCCGGCGCCGCGGCGGCGTCGACCACCCGGCCGCCGGCCCCGGCTGCGGCCGCCGGCTGCGGCAGCAGCAGACGCTCCCCGATGCCCCACAGGCTCGAGGCGATGAAATACAGGCACAGCCCGCACGGCACCTTGAAGAACATCAGCGCCATGAACCACATCATGTAGTTCATCACCTGCTGCTGCATCTTCTGCTGCTCGTCCACGGCCGGCGGCATGAACAGTTTCTGCTGCCAGAGGAACAGGCCGATCGTGGCCAGCGGAAACAGGTTGAGGAACGGGCCCAGCCAGCCCTCGGGGGCGGTGAGGAACGACGGCAGCACCTTCGACCAGTCCCAGAACATGTCGGGAGCGGCGAGGTTCGAGCACCAGCGGATCGCCTCGCTGAACAGCGGCGCCTGCCGCAGTTCCACGTCCGTGGCCAGCGAGCGGTAGAGGCCCATGAAGATCGGGATCTGGAAGAACACGAGCAGGCACCCGCCCATCGGGTTGTAGTTGTGCTTGCGCCACAGCTCCTGCGTGGCCCGCGTGCGCTTCTCGGGGTCGTCCTTGTAGCGGTCGGCGATGGCCTTCATCTCGGGCTGCAGGAGCTGCATCTTCTGCGACGCCGCGGCCTGCTTGCGGCTGATGGGGAACATCAAGCCGCGGACCGTCACGGTGAGCAGCAGGATGGCGATGCCGTAGTTGCCGATGACGGCGTGGATCGCATGGAGGATGAAGATCATCGGGCGGGCGACCCAGCCGAACCAGCCGTAGTAGACGAGGTCGTCCATCCGCGCGGTCGGCAGGCCGAAGCGGGCCAGCAGCGCGGGCCGCTTGGGGCCGGCGAAGATGCCGAACCGCTGCACCACCGGCGTGGCGGCCTCGAGGTCGAGCGGCCGCGACACCAGCCGCGGCGTGACGTCGATGAGCCGCTGCCGCTTGGGCTCGGGCACGTCGCCCACCGCCAGCGGCCGGACCTCCGCGAGCGCCGGCGCGTCCGGCGAGCCGGCGGCGGGCAGCAGGGCCGAGGCGAAGTAGAGCGAGTCGACGCCGGCGAACGACAAGGGCACGGTGTCGAGCACGGCCGTGGCGGACCGGTCGAGCGATCCAGAGGCGATCTTCAGGCCGCTGATGAGCGCGGTCGGCGCGCCGGCGAACCGCAGGGCCACGTCGCGCACCGCCAAGCCGCTCCACATCTCCTTGCCCACCCGCTGGGCGTACCACCAGCCCTCCGTGGGCAGGCCGGTGGGGCCGTCGAGCGCGTAGGTGACCGCCGCGTCACCGTCGGCCGACGTGAGCTCGACGGCGAGCTCGAGCGCGTGGTCGCCGGTGGCCGGACCATCGCCGGCGGCCTCCGGCAGGCCGTATTCCTTCACGACGGTGAGCCCGCGGGCCAGCGGCCGCGTGAACCGCACGCGACCCGGCCCCGCCGTCGGGTCCACCTCCCAGTCGACGTCGGCCAGTTCGTGGCCCGAGAGCTCGCTCGCGGCCGACTTCCGCGTACGGCCGTCGCGGGCCTCGATCGAGAGCCGGAAGGAGAGCGGGTCGTGTGGGTCGCGGTCCGGATCGACGACGGGCGCGCCGCGGAACTCCGGCCGCACCACCTCGAGGGGCCGCCGGCCGAGCGTCGCCCGGCAGCTCGCCGCGGCCCCGTCGCGGAGGTAGTCGATCGCCACCTCCTGCCCCGGCCGCGTCCGCGCCAGGATCCCGTGGAGCGCCTCCGGATCCGCGGTCGGCGCGTCGGCCAGCCGCACGACCACGTCGCCGGCCCGCAGGCCGGCCCGGTCCGCCGGCGTGCCCGGCCCGACGACGCCGAGACGACAGCCCTCCGGCACCACGGCCGGGGCCAGGTGTCCGAGGTAGCCGGAACGGTCGTCCTGGTCGTGGAACTTGGGCTCGGCCAGTTCGATCCGCTCGACGGCCGCGCCGCGGCTGGTGAGCGTGACGAGCATCTTGGCCGGGCCCGCCGGGTCGAGCGATCCGAGCGTGAGCCGGCGGCGCGGCGCCTCCGCCGGGGGCGCCGCGTCGGTGGCGGCCGCCTCGACGGCACCGGGCTCGGTCCCGGTCTCGGCGGCCGCGGGGTCGCGCGCCACGGCGACCGACGCGCCCGCCTCCGGGGTCGCCGTGTCGGCGACCGGCTCCACCGGCCGCGGCGGAAACAGCCACGCCTGCAGCACCTGTCCCGCGAGCACGATCGCGAGCGACACGACGATGAACTGGATGTGGCGACGTTCCACGGCGAATCCCTGCGGAAAAGAACCCCGAAGTATACGCGGAGTCGTCCCGACTACCGGCCTTTTTCCAGGCGGTCGCCGAGGAAATTGTCGAGATCGGCGATGTCGTGGATCTTCTTCGCCGTGACGGCGAAGGGATACTCGATCCGCCTGAAGCGCACCCGCTGGTCGTCCTCCAGGATCGCGTAGCAGGCGCGATTGTCGCCGTCCCGGGGCTGGCCCACCGACCCGACGTTGATCATCGCCTTGTGCCGCGGCAGTTCGACCACCGCCTCGCGCTCGCCGGTCGGCACGGTGGGGGCGAGGAACTCGGGGCCCGTGGTGAACACGCCGGGGATGTGCGTGTGCCCCTGGAAGCAGTAGCGGCCCACGAGCTCGAAGATGTGCGAGATCTTCAGCGGGTCGTAGATGTCCTCGGGAAACACGTATTCATCGAGCGGCCGCCGGGCGGATCCGTGCACGAAGAGCAGATCGCCCTCGGTGTGGGACCGCGGCAGTTCCCCGAGGAAGTCCGTGAGCATGGCCCTGGCGTTGCGCGGCAGCCGGTCATGCAGTTCCAGCTGCATCCGCGTCCAGCGGATGGCCCGCTCGGCCCCGCTGTTGAAGCCGTCCGGGTCGAACAGGGCGCCCTGGTCGTGATTGCCCAGCAGGACCAGCCGGCACCGGTCCCGCACCAGTTTCACGCACTCGCACGGGTTCGGGCCGTAGCCCACCACGTCGCCGAGGCAGTCGATGGCGTCGACGCGCTCCCGGTCGATATCCTCGAGGACCGCGTGGAACGCCTCGAGGTTGCCGTGGATGTCGCTGATGATGGCCCGTTTCACGCTGCTCAAACCCCTCGGCAGACGCCCTCCCGAGGGCCGCGGATCGCTTCCGGCGCGACGCGGTTGAGACTACGACCCCCCCGATCCACGGTCAAGAACGCGAAGGTCCGCCGCACGCCGTGAAGACGCTCGCCATCGACACGAGCCTGTCCGTCGGCTCCGTCGCCGCGCTCGAGGACGGTGCGGTCGCGGAGGCGCCGCTCGCCGCCGGCGACCACGCGCGGCTGCTCGCCCCCGCGCTCGTCGACGTGGCCGGCCGACTCGGCTGGACGCCGCGCGACGCGGCGCTCGTGGCCGTGGTGCGGGGGCCGGGCTCGTTCACCGGCCTGCGGATCGGCGTGGCCACGGCCAAGGCCCTGGCGTGGGCCGGCGGCGCGCGGCTCGTGGGCGTGTCGGGGTTCGTCGTCGTCGCGCGGCGCACCGCCCGCGCGCAGCCCGCACACGGCGGCCCGATCGCGATCGCCTTCGACGCCGGCCGCGGCGACGTCTACGCGGCGCTGGCCACGCCCGATCCCGCCGACCCGGCCGGCTGGACCGTGTCGGCCGCGGCGCTGCAGCCGGCCGCCGCCTGGCTCGCCTCGCTGCCGGCCGGCGCCTGCGCCTCGGGACCGGCGCTCGCCACCGCGGCCGCGCTCCCCGCGCGGATCCTCGTGGCGCCCCGCGACGCCTGGCTGCCCACGGCGGTCGACGCGGGCCACGCCGCCCTCCTGCTCGCGGCCGCCGGTCGCGGCGACGAGCCGGCCGCGCTCGTACCCGACTACCTGCGGCCGAGCTACGCCGACGAGAAGCTCCCGCACTGAGGCCCGAGGGCCCGCACGGGCTTCTGCGCCCCGGGGCCGGCCAGTAGGATTCACGCCGGAAATGCCCCGTCCCGGCGGACCCGAAAGGCCTCCATGCCGCCCGTCACCAAACTCCTCGTCGCCAACCGCAGCGAGATCGCGATCCGGGTGTTCCGCTCGGCCCACGAGCTCGGCATCCGCACCGTCGCGATCTACGCCCACGAGGACCGCTTCGCGCTGCACCGCTTCAAGGCCGACGAGGCCTACGTGGTGGGCAGGCCCGGCGAGCCGCTCCGCTCCTACCTCGACATCGAGGGCATCGTGGCCCTGGCCAAGGCGCGGGGCGTCGACGCCATCCATCCCGGCTACGGCTTCCTGTCGGAGAACCCCGCATTCGCGGCGGCCTGCGCCGCGGCCGGGATCACGTTCGTGGGCCCGCGGGTCGAGCTGCTCGAGACCCTCGGCGACAAGACGGCCGCCCGCGAGCTGGCCCGGAAAGCGGGCGTGCCGATCCTCGCCGGCAGCGCCCAGCCCGTGACCGGCCACGCCGACGCCCTGAAGATCGCAAAACAGCTCGGCTGGCCCGTGATCCTCAAGGCGGCCCACGGCGGTGGCGGCCGCGGCATGCGGGTGGTCCGCGGCGAGGACGAGCTCGCGGTGGCCCTCGAGAGCGCGCAGCGGGAGAGCAAGACGGCCTTCGGCAGTTCGAGCGTGTTCGTGGAGAAGTTCATCCAGCGGGCCCACGAACGTGATCCCGGCCTGCGCCGCGAATGCGGGGTTCTCCGACAGGAAGCCGTAGCCGGGATGGATGGCGTCGACGCCCCGCGCCTTGGCCAGGGCCACGATGCCCTCGATGTCG
>JBJTIV010000092.1:0-10493 GCA_046095145.1 Planctomycetaceae bacterium | reverse complement strand
CCGATGCCCGCCGCCGGCCGGCCCGCGACCGCCTCGCCCGGGACCTCGTGGACCGTGCCCGGCGGGCTCTCCGACCGGCAGGCGTCGACGAAAATCACTTCCTCGACGCCCCGCATCGCGAGGACGGCGTCGATGCCTCCGATGCCCGCATCGACACAGCGCACGCCGGCCGGCAGGCCGCGTTCCGCGAGCCGCCGCACGAGCTCGGGTCCTGCGCCGTCGTCGCCCCGCAGCACGTTGCCGCAGCCGATCACGACCACGCCCATCGCTGCCACCCTCGTCCTGCCGTGGAACCGACCCGCCGCCGCCGGCATCCTACCCGTGCGGCGGAGTAGGATTCCTCCGCCGGGCGGGGCGAGCCCGCCTCTGCCTGGCGAGAACACGCGGTTCTCCCGCCGCGAGACCGGCCATGCACGAACTGTCCATCGCCGCGCGGGTCGTGGAGCAGGCCGCCGAGCACTGCCGGGCCGGCGGCGGCCACCGGGTCGTCGGCGTGACGCTCCGCATCGGCCGCCTGGCCTGCGTGAGCGAGTCGGCCCTGCGGCTCGCCTTCGAGAGTCTCCGCGAGGGCACGCCGCTCGAGGCAGCGGACCTGCGGATCATCGACGTGCCGGTGCGGATCTGGTGCCCAGCGTGCGCGGCCGAGGTCGATCTGCCCGGCATCCAGTCGCTCGCCTGCCCCGCCTGCGGCACCGTCACGGGCGACATCCGCGCGGGCCGCGAGCTCGACCTCGAGGCGCTCGAGATCCTCGACGCCCGGACGGTGCCCGCATGAGCGGCGAACCGCACCCGCCGACGCCCCGCATCCTCGAGGTCCGCACGCGGATCCTCAAGGCCAACGACGAGCTGGCGCGGGACCTGCGGCGGGAGTTCGCCGCGGCCGGCGTGCTCGCGGTGAACCTCGTGTCGAGCCCCGGCAGCGGCAAGACGGCGCTGCTCGAGGAGACCCTGCGGCGACTGCGGGCCGCGGGCGCCAGAGTGGCCGCGGTCGTGGGCGACCTCGAGACCGACCGCGACGCCCGCCGGCTCGCGCGGAGCGGCGCGGCGGCGCGGCAGATCAACACCCACGGCCTGTGCCACCTCGAGGCCGACATGGTGCGGGCGCACCTGGCCGACTGGGATCTCGCCGGCCTCGACTACCTGTTCATCGAGAACGTCGGCAACCTCGTCTGCCCCACGAGCTGGGATCTCGGCGAATCGGTGCGGCTCGTGCTCGTGTCGGTGCCCGAGGGAGAGGACAAGCCGCTCAAGTATCCGGGCCTCTTCAACACCGCCGACGCGGTGACGCTCACGAAGCTCGACCTCGCGGGTGCCTGCGGCTTCGACCGCGCGGCCATGCTCGCGAACCTCGCCGCGGTGCGGCCGGGGATCCCGGTCTTCGAGACGTCGGCCACGACCGGCGCGGGGATCGACGCCTGGCTGGAGTGGCTCGCCGCCTGCCGCGCGCAGTTGCGCGCGGGCACGGTCAGCCGGCCGGCCGAGTGAGCCGGCCGGACCTCACGGTGCCGGGGCTATACTTTGTCCATGGCCACAGCGGATTCCACGCCCGGCGATCGCTCGCGGGCAGCGGGCAACGACGCCGGTGACGACCGGTCTGGATGGCCCGTCTGGGTCGGGCGGGTCGGCGAGCGCGAGCCCCGAGCCGACTACTCGCATCTCACGCCCTCGGAACGGATCGAGCTCTGCTGGGACGTGACGAAGCAGGTATGGGCCCTGACCGGAGCGCCGTTGGATGAATCCGCATTTCGTCGAGATGCTGAGAGCGTTTCGCGACGAGCAGGTTGAGCACCTCGTCATCGGCGCGTATGCCCTGGCCGCCCACGGTCATGTCCGGGCCACCCTCGACATCGATCTCTGGGTGCGACCCAGTCTCGAAAACGCCGGCCGCACGTGGCGCGGCCTGCAGCGGTTCCGCGCTCCGCTGTCGAAGATGAAACTCACAGACTTCGCGCAGGCCGACATGCTCTACCAGATCGGCACGCCTCCGAGCCGGATCGACATCATGACGAGCGTCACGGGGCTCGATTTCGACGCGGCGTGGCCGAATCGAATCATGGCCACGTTCGGCGACGTCGTCGCCCCGGTCCTCGGCCTGGATGACGTGCGGACGTCGAAACGGGCTGCCGGCCGACTCAAGGACCTCGCGGATCTCGAGGAGCTGGAATGAGGTGTCGCCGGGCGAGCACGGCCTGGCCGAGGGCGAGGCCGCCGTCGTTGGGGGGCACGCGGTGGTGGAGCAGCGCCTCGCGGCCGGCATCGCGCAGGAGCGCGACCGTCCGCTCCACCACGAGCGCGTTCTGGAACACGCCGCCGGTGAGGCCCACGGGCCCGGCGCCGCCGAGCCGGTCCGCCACCGCCACGATCATCCGCGCCACGGCCTCGTGAAACCGCGCCGCGATCACAGCCGGCTCGACGCCGGTGACCGCGTCGGCCGCCACGGCCGCGAGCAGGTCCCGCCAGCCGATCCGCAGCGGGGCCGCGGCGCCGACCGCGTCGATCGTGAACGCGTAGCCCTCGCCGACCGGTCCGGCCGCCGCCGCGAGCGTCTCGAGCGCGAGTGCCGCCTCGGCCTCGTAGGTGATCGACTGCGTCACGCCGGCGCGCGCCGCCACGGCGTCGAACAGCCGCCCCATGCTCGTCGTGGCCACGCAGGCCACGCCGCGGTCGAGCTGCCGGCCGAGCACGCGTCGCTGCGCCGCGTCGGCCAGCCGCACCGCGGGGAGGCGCTCGTCCCACGGCAGGCCCGCCGCGTGCAAGAGCGCCAGCGCTACCCGCCACGGATGACGGATCGCCGCGTCGCCACCGGGCAGCGGAAAGGGCGCGAGCCGGGCCACATGCCGGATGGCCCCGGCCTCGACGCGGAAAAACTCACCCCCCTGGATCGTGCCGTCGCGGCCGTAGCCCGTGCCGTCGCAGCACGCGATGCAGAAGGGGCCGGCGGCCGCGTCGAGGCCGTGCTCGGCCAGGAGCGCGGCGGCGTGCGCCTCGTGGTGCTGCACCTGCACGAACGGCAGGCCGCGCGCAGCCGCCCACGACCGCGCCCAGCCGGTCGACAGGTAGCCCGGATGGAGGTCGGCGACGACCGCCACGGGCTCGACGCCGCACAGCCGCAGGAGATGCTCGGCCGCGCGGCCGAGGGCCGCGAGCGTCTCCACGTTCCCCATGTCGCCCACGTGCGGGCTCATCACCGCGCGGTCGCCCTGGGCCACGCACAACGCCGCCTTCAGCTCGCCGCCGACCGCGAGCACCGGCGGGCCGGATGCGGCCAGCCGGACCGGCAGCGGCGCGTGGCCCCGCGACCGCCTGATCGGCACGGCGGCCCCGGCCGCGCAGCGCACCACGGAGTCGTCGCAGGCCGACTGGATCCGGCGGTCGTGCAGCAGAAACGCGTCGGCCACGCCGCCGAGCCGATCGAGCGCCTCGGCGGCGTCGCACGCGATCGGCTCGTCGGCCAGGTTTCCCGACGTCATCACCAGCGGCGGCAGTCCCGCGACGAGCAGATGATGGAGCGGGGAGTAGGGCAGGACCACACCCACGACGCCGACGCCCGGCGCGACTCCCGCCGCGAGTGCGGTCGGCGTCTCCCCTTCCGGCCGCTTCCGCAGGAGCACGATCGGCCGCGCCGGGCCCTCGAGCAGCGACCGCTCCTGCTCGTCGACGATCGCGACCCGGCGCGCGGCCGCCGTGTCGGCGACCATCACCGCCAGCGGCTTGCCGACGCGGCCCTTCCGCGCCCGCAGCCGCGCCACGGCAGCCTCGTCGGTGGCGTCGCACGCCAGGTGGAAGCCGCCGATGCCCTTGAGCGCCAGGATGCCGCCGGTCCGGAGCAGGTGGCGTGCCGCGTCGAGCGCCGCCGTGCCCTGGAACGCGGCCGCCCCTCGGTCGCGGGCGGCGTCGGGGCCGGGCCGCGTGAACCACAGCCCCGGCCCGCAGCGCGGGCAGGCGATCGCCTCCGCGTGGAACCGGCGGTCGGCGGGGTCGGCGTACTCCCGCGCGCAGTCCGCGCACATGCCGAAGTCGCGCATCGTGGTGGCCGCGCGGTCGTAGGGCAGCCGCTCGATGATCGTGAGCCGCGGGCCGCAGTCGGTGCAGGCGGCGAACGGATGGCCATGCCGCCGGTTCGCCGGATCGCTCACGTCGGCCAGGCAGGCGGCGCAGGTCGCCACGTCCGGCGGCACCGCCGTGGCGGGCGCGGCGGTCTCGCCGCCCGGCAGGATGGCGAAGCCCGCGCCGCCCGTGGCGGCCACTTCGCGGACCTCGACCCGCTCCACGCGGGCCAGCGGCGGTGCCTCGGCGACGAGCGTCTCCAGGAAGGCGGCCACGGCGGCCCGCGGCCCCTCCACCTCGATCGCCACGCCCCCGGTCTCGTTGGCCACGGACCCCGCGAGTGCCAGCCGCGTCGCCCGCCGCCAGGTGAACGGCCGGAAGCCCACGCCCTGCACGACGCCCTGCACCGTCACGCGCGTGCGGATCACGTCGCCCACGTTCGCCGCCCGTTCACCCGTCGCTCGAGCCGAGCGTCCGCCGGTCTCACTCGCCGGCCGGCTTGCCGAGGGCCCGCGGCTCGGGCGCGGGCTTGAGCACCCACTGCGAGAACGGCAGGTCGGCCCCATCGCGGCCGATCGCGGCCCCGATGAGCAGCCGGTCGACGCCCGCCAGGTCGATGGCGCTGTCGCCGAACGCCTGGCTGCGGCCGCGCACCTCGTCGCCTTCCACGCCCTCGGCCACGAGCGTGAACCGCCGACCGTCGGCGGCCACCCCTTGCACGACGAGCCCCTCCGGACGGTCCGCGGCCTGTGTGGCATCGGCCGCCGCGTCCCCGGGCAGTTCGGGGTGGAGCCAGATCAGCCGGGCCACCTGCGGTCGCGGCAGTCGCTTCACCACGTCGAGCACCTCGAAGGCCACCGTCGCCTCGTCCACGCCCACGAGCCGGCCGCGCAGGGAGTCGCCGTCGACGAGCCGCACGAGATGCGTCGGCGGCCGGTCACCCTGCATGCGCGGCAGCGGGAGGAGGCGGTCGCGCAGCGTCTGGTCCAATTCCCGGCGGGCCGCCGACGGGATGAGCTCCACCGCCTTCACGAGGCCCGCCGGCACCCGCACGGGCCCGGCCTCCGCGCCGCCGGCCAGCGGCGAGCGCAGCACCACCGCGTCGGCGTCGATGGACTCGATGCGGCAGGGTGCCACGTCGCCGCTGCGCAGCACGACGAGCGCGGGATACCCGGCCGCCTCGTCGTCCGCCGCCGCCACCGACCGTCCCAGTCGCGCGTGAACCTGGAGCGCCGCGTCGAGCACCTCGCGTCCGGCCGCATGGATCGGGCCCCGCGTGAGCTCGATCACGCGCGGGTTGGCGCCCGCGCCGTCGGTCAGCTTCATGCGCACGACCGTGCCCACGCGGCCGCGGAGCAGGTTCGTCACCGTCTCGTTGTCGTTGTCCTTCGTGTCGATGAACTCCGACTGCTCGTGGGGCGCGACGGCGATGATCCGATCCCCCGGCTGGATGCGGCCGTCGCGGGCCGCGGCACCGCCGTCGAGCGTCATGACCACGATGAAAAACCCCGCGTCGTCGCGGCCGACCTGGGCGCCGATGCCGCCGACCCCCACGTCCCCGGCGTTCGCCAGGCCGGTCGTCCGCGGCACGAACTCCACCTCGGCGTCGATCGCGTCGCCGGCGAAGGCGGCGGCCGTCACGCTGCCCAGCGGCCGCCAGGCCAGGCCCCCTGCGGCGGCCTCCATGAGCCGGCCGCGCGATCGGTCGTCGCCGGCGACGAGCGTGCCCACGCGGCCAGCCGCCTCCTCGCCCACCAGGGTGGGCCGCTGGTTGAGGACCGTGAGGATCGCGTCGTGCGGAACCGCGACCGGCCCGTCGATGCCGCGCCGCCGCAGCCACACCGCCTCGTCGTCCACCTTCACCAGGTCGCCCGAGATCGCGCCGCCATCGATCCGCGCCAGCCGCAGGGCCGGCTCGTCGGTCGCCGCCGCGGCGTCTGGGAAGCGGATCTCCTCCACCTCCGCGACGGGCACCCGCTTCGTCTGGCCGCCGCGCGCGAGCACGTACGCGCCGTCCGCCGCCGCGAACGACGTCAGCGTAAATCCCTCCAGGCCGCCGGTGGTCGTGAGGATGGTTGTCTCGCTCGCGTCGCGCAGCGTGGGCTCGTCGCCGCGCCAGGGCGTGACCTCGATCCGCTCGAGGCAGATCTGTCCGGTCGTGAGCGCGAGCCGCTCGCGGCCCGACGGCCGCGGCTGCGACGGCGCCGGGAGCACCACCTCGAACGCCTTCCGCCCCTCGGCGTCGGCCGCGTCGGGGAGGATGGCGGCCAGCCGGCCGCGTTCCTGGTCCACGAACAGCACGACGTCGAGCGTGTCGCCCTGCCACGGCGGCACGGGGAGCGGCTCGATCGCGGCGCGGCCGTCCGAGCGGCGCACGAGCATCAGGGCGTCCCCGCCGTCCATGCTGACCGCCTGGAGCACGTACCCGTCTTCGGCGGGCCGCTCAGCCGCGGCCACGACCAGGCGAAACTCCGCAGCCTTGCGGCGCGACAGGCGGATCGCGTAGCGGGCCCGCGGCGGCGCCGACACGTCGCGGGTCACGGCCGAACCCGCGCGATTGGTGAGGATGCGGCCCGCCTCCTCGCGCCATGCGCCCGGCGGCGTCTGCTCCCAGCCGGTCAGGCCGGTGGGGCCCACGTAGGAGCCCGCCCCCCCGCCGGCGCGCACGATGGCGGCGACCTCGTCGCGCGCGATCCGCAGCCGCTGCGGCCCGCCGACGCCGGCCGTCGAGACCACGACCGCATCGGTGTCGACCGACTCGATCACGGCCGGCAGCGCGTCGCCGCCGCGGAGCTGCACGAAGGTGTCCGTCGGCGCGGCGCCCCGCTCCACCGGTGGAAACGTGATGCCGGCGATCTCGCCGATGCGGAACTCGAGCGGTGCGGCGAACCGGGGCGAGTGCCAGAGCAGCGTGTCGCGCGTGCCCGCCGTCGTCTCGTCGGCGACGGCGAGTTCGCCCTCGAGGCCGCCACCGGCCACCTCGAGGCGGCCCGTCCGCGGAGCAGCGGGGGCCGAGACTCCACCCTGCGCGACTGCGATCGCGAGCAGCGCGAGCAGCGTCACCGGCCGGGATCGCGCCTGCATGGCCGCACGCCTCACGCGAGTTCGAAGATCGCCTCGATCTCCACCATCATCCCGCCGGGCAGCGAGATGGCGCCCATCGCGCTCCGCGCCCCCACGCCGAGGTCGGACCCCCACACGTCGGCGAACAGCTCGCTACAGCCATTGATGACGTGCGGGTGCTGCTCGAAGTCGGGCGTGCAGTTGACCAGGCCGAGGAGCTTCACGACGCGGCCCACGCGGTCGAGGCTGCCGAGCGTCGCCGTGAGCGTGGCCAGGATGGCCAGGCCGACCTGCCGCGCCGCCTGCTTGCCGGCGTCGGCGTCGTGCCCCGCCCCCACCTTGCCCCGCACGAGCGATCCGTCCGCGAGGAGCGGGCCGTGTCCCGACACCCACGCCTGCCGGCCGACCACGAGGCAGGGCTTGTAGGCCCCCATCACCTTCGGCGGCGGCGGCAGCACGAGGCCGAGTGCGGCGACGCGCTCCGAGGGGGAGGCCATGGGCGACGGTCCGTGGGACGGGCGAACGACTTCCGTGAATGTACCGCGATCGCGCCGGAAAGGCGCGGTAAAAAGCACGGATCGACCTCCGCGTGCCTCCGGCTCCGGGACAAGTACACTCGGAAGACTCGCTCGCGAGCGGCTGACTCGATGGTCACGTTGTCCCGCCAGCCCGCGGCCGCCGTGAGGCACTGACGATCGCATGCGGCTCCTCGTCACCGGCCACCGCGGTCAGTTGGGCACCGAGCTCATGGGCCTGTGCGCCGCCCGCGGCATCGCCGCCACGGGATTCGACGTCGATACGGTCGATGTCACCGACCGCGCGGCGGTGGCGGCGGCCGTGGAGGCGGCGCGGCCCGACGCGGTGATCCACTGCGCGGCCTGGACCGCCGTCGACGCCTGCGAGTCCGACCCCGACAAGGCCTTCCTCGCGAATGCCACCGCGGTCCGCTGGGTCGCCGAGGCCTGTGCCGCCGCGGGCGCCCATCTCGTGCACGTGAGCACCGACTACGTGTTCGACGGCACGAAGCCCACGCCCTACGTCGAGACCGACGAGCCGAACCCGCGGAGCGTCTACGGCCGGTCGAAGCTGGCCGGCGAGCACGAGGCGCTCGCCTCCCCGGCCGCGGCCGTGGCCCGCACCTCGTGGGTGTGCGGGGCCGCCGGCAGCAACATGGTGAAGACGGTGGTGAAGCTCGCCCGCGAGCGCGATTCGCTGGCCTTCGTCTCCGACCAGGTGGGCCACCCGACCTTCACGTCCGACCTCGCCCCCGCGCTCGTGCGGCTGGCGACCAACCGTCGCACCGGGATCTACCATGTCACCAACCAGGGTGCGGTGAGCTGGTACGAGTTCGTGCGCGAGATCGTGCGGCTCATGGGGCGGGACCCGGGCATGGTGCGGCCGATCACCACCGCGGAACTCGTGCCGCCGCGGCCGGCGCCGCGGCCGGCCAACAGCGTCCTGGCCGACGTGGCCTGGCGGGCCGCCGGCTACGAGCCGCTCCGCGACTTCCGGGAGCCGCTCGCCGAACTGCTCGCAGCGCTCGGCTGACCGTGCGAGCCGAACGGTGTTCGTGCCGGCAGTCGCCACCGGAGGCACTCATGCAAGCCCCGGGGCGGAAGCCCGGGGACACCGCGTCGCGGCGGAGACCGTCTGCCATGCCCGATTGATGTCGCGGCGTTTTGGGCATCTGCGCTCGACTTGCATGGGGACTGGGAACCGGGGCCACCCGGAGTCCCCCAGCTGCCGCAGGGGGCTTCAACAAGGACGGCGCGCACCATCACAACGTGCGCTCCTGGCTTGAGCGCAGACGTCTCCGAGTGAGCGAAGGTCAGGATGCCCGTAGCGAGCGTCCGGCGAGAGGGTGTGGGCAGCCCCGAGCCCATGACCGCGGCTGGGAAGCGCGCCCACTGACCTGGAGCCTCCGCGCCGATGCCGATCTGCGATACTCTTCGCCCGGATCCGTCGTCCTTTTGAAGGTCCAGCGCCGTGCGCCACATCGACCTCGCCGAGCACGGCATCACCGTCGCCGACGTGCGGCGCAACCTGCCGCCGGCCGAACTCTACGCCGAGGCCCTGCGCCGCGAGCCCGACGCGGCGCTGGCCGACTCGGGCGCGCTCATCGCCTACTCCGGCGCGAAGACCGGCCGGTCCCCCAAGGACAAGCGGGTGGTCCGCCATCCGGCCAGCGAGCACGACGTGTGGTGGGGGCCGGTCAACGTGCCGATCGACGAGGACACCTTCCAGGTCAACCTCGAGCGGGCCAAGGACTACCTCAACACGCGGCCCTTCCTCTACTGCGTCGACGCCTTCGCCGGCTGGGATCCCGCGCATCGCCTCAAGGTGCGCGTGATCTGCTCGCGGCCCTACCACGCGCTGTTCATGCACACGATGCTCATCCGGCCCACGCGGGAGGAGCTCGCGGCCTTCGGCGCCCCCGACGCCGTCATCTACAACGCCGGCCGCTTCCCGGCCAACCGTCACACGGCCGGCATGACCTCGAAGACGAGCATCGACCTGTCGCTCGAGACGAAGGAACTGGTGATCCTCGGCACGGAGTATGCCGGCGAGATGAAGAAGGGCGTGTTCACGCTCCTCAACTACTTCGCCCCGAAGCGCGGCATCCTCTCCATGCACTGCTCGGCCACGGCCGACCGCGAGACGGGGGCCTCGTCGCTGCTCTTCGGCCTCTCGGGCACCGGCAAGACCACGCTCTCGGCCGACCCCAAGCGGCTGCTCGTGGGGGACGACGAGCACTGCTGGAGCGACTCGGGCATCTTCAACATCGAGGGAGGCTGCTACGCCAAGGCGATCGACCTCACGCCCGAGTCGGAGCCCGACATCTTCCAGGCCCTGCGGTTCGGCGCGGTGCTCGAGAACGTGGTCTACGACGCCGACTCCCACCACGTGGACTTCCACGACACGAGCATCACGCAGAACACCCGCGGGGCCTACCCCATCGAGTTCATCCGCAACGCCAGGATCCCCTGCGTGGCCGGCCACCCGACCGACGTGATCTTCCTCACCTGCGACGCCTTCGGCGTGCTGCCGCCCGTGAGCCGACTCGCGCCCGAGCAGGCGATGTATCACTTCATCAGCGGCTACACGGCGAAGGTGGCGGGCACGGAGATGGGCGTCACCGAGCCGCAGGCCACGTTCTCCCCCTGCTTCGGCGGCCCGTTCCTCGTCTGGCACCCCATGAAGTACGCGGGCCTGCTCGCCGACAAGATCCGCCGCCACGGCGCGCGGGTGTGGCTCGTGAACACCGGCTGGAGCGGCGGCGCCTACGGCATCGGCAAGCGCATGAAGCTTGCGCTCACGCGGGCGATCGTGGACGAGATCCACGCGGGCGATCTCCGCGACGCGCCGGTGGCGCGCGATCCCGT
>JBJTIV010000091.1:0-4950 GCA_046095145.1 Planctomycetaceae bacterium | reverse complement strand
CCGGCGGTAGATCGGCCGCCGCAGGTCGAGGTAGTCGATGATGCCGCGCGGCGTGAGCGAGCCGGTGAGCGTGAACGTCGACACCGAGGGCACCGGCAAGGTCGAGGACGAGCGGCTCTGCGACGTCGTGCGGGAGTTCTTCCCGCTCACGCCGCGGGGCATCATCGACTACCTCGACCTGCGCCGGCCGCCGTCCGGCGGTAGTTCGGCCGCCGCAGGTCGTGGTAGGCGCTGATGCCGCGCGGCGTGGGCGGGAAGAACTCCCGCACCACGTCGCAGAGCCGCTCGTCCTCGACCTTGCCCGTGCCCTCGGTGTCGACGTTCACGCTCACCGGCTCGCTGACGCCGATCGCGTAGGCGAGCTGCACCTCGCAGCGGTCGGCGAGGCCGGCCGCGACGATGTTCTTGGCCACGTGGCGGGCCATGTAGGCGGCGCTGCGGTCGACCTTGGTGGGGTCCTTGCCGGAGAAGGCCCCGCCGCCGTGGCGGCCCCAGCCGCCGTAGGTGTGGACGATGTTGTTTCGGCCGGGGAGGCCGCAGTCGCCGTGCGGGCCGCCCACCACGAACCGCCCCGTGGGGTTGATGTGGTAGGTGATGTTCGCCGTGTCGAGGTTCTTCGGCAGCAGCGGCTTCACCACCTTCTCGACGATGAACTTCCTGATGTCCTCGTTGGACACGTGGGGGGCGTGCTGCGTGGAGACCACGATCGTGTCGATGCGGATCGGCTTGTTGCCGTCGTACTCGACCGTCACCTGGCTCTTCGAGTCGGGCCGCAGCCAGTCGACCTCCTGCTTCTGCCGGGCCTCGGTGAGCCGCTCCAGGATCCGGTGGGAGAGGGCGATCGGCAGCGGCATCATTTCCGGCGTCTCGTTGCAGGCGTAGCCGAACATCAGGCCCTGGTCGCCGGCGCCGATGTCCTTGCCCGTCTTCTCGTCCTCGTTGACGCCCATGGCGATGTCGCCCGACTGCTTGCCGACGGCCACGAGCACCGAGCAGGTGTCGGCGGCGATCCCCATCTCGTCGTCGGTGTAGCCGACGTCGCGGATCACCTGGCGGACGACCTGCTGGTAGTCGATCGTGCCCTTGGAGGTGATCTCGCCGGCGACGACCGCCAGGCCCGTGGTCACCATCGTCTCGCAGGCCACGCGGCTCCGCGGGTCCTGGGCGAGGTAGGCGTCGAGCACGCCGTCGGAGATCTGGTCGGCAAGCTTGTCCGGGTGGCCCATGCTGACCGATTCGCTGGTGAACAGATACTTGCCTTGTGCCACGGAAGGTGCCTCGTGCGTGAGGGGGTGACGGGGACGGTCCCGGAGCCGGAACCCAGGAAAACCCGATTATTAGTGGAGGATCCACGGTCGGCAACCGGGGCTGCGCAACCGCGTGTCACACCGACCGCGTCGCGTCAAGAAGCCCCACGCGCCAGCAAGGAGGCGTATGACGGCTGAATTCGCGAGCCGAACGGTTGGTCATGGCGGCAGTCGCCACCGGAGGCACCCATGCAAGCCCCGGGGCGGAAGCCCGGGGACACCGCGTCGCGGCGGAGACCGTCTGCCATGCTCCGTTGATGTCGCAGTGTTTTCGGCATCGGGGCTCGGTTCGCATTGGGACCGGGAACCCGGGCTACCCGGAGTCCCCCAGCTGCCGCAGGGGGCTTGAACAAGGACGGCGCGCAACAGCAACGCTCGCGATCCGGGCTTCCTCGCGCCGGAGTCACTGGCGTCCCACGACGGGGCGTGGGCGGCCCCGAGCCGGCGCCACCCGTCAGCGCAGCCGCCCGGTCAGCGGAGCCGCTCGGTCAGCGGAGCCGCTCGAGCACGAGGCGGGCCGTCGCCGCCGTCGCGCCGCGCTGGGAGGCCACGAGCGCGGCCGCCCGTGCGCCGAGCGCCTCGGCCCAGGCAGGATCGTCGAGGCAGCGGCGCACGAAGGCCGTGAGCTCGGCTCCGTCGTGCACCACGACCGCCGCGTCGGCCGCGAGCAGCCGGGCCACCTCGTCCCTGAAGTTGCGCGTGAACGGGCCGCAGGCGACGGCCGCGCCGTAGGCCGCGGGCTCGAGCATGTTCTGCCCGCCGCGCACGCCGTCGAGGCTGCCGCCCACGAAGGCGATGCGCGCCGTGCCCCACCACCACGCCAGTTCCCCCGTCGCGTCGACGAGGAGCACCCGGGCGGCCGGGTCAACGCCGTCGGGCTCCAGCCGGCTCCGCCGCTGCCAGCGCAGCCCGAGGGCGTCGAGCAGGCCACCGATCCGGGCCGAGCGCTCGACGTGCCGCGGCACGATCACCAGCCGCAGCCGCGGATGCATGTCGCGGAGCGCGAGGAAGGCCTCCGTGGCGAGCCGCTCCTCCGGGTCCTGCGTGCTGCCTGCGAGGAACACCACGTCGTCGGCCGCGATCCCGGCGAGCGATCGCAGTCGGGCCACGTCCGGCGCGGTCCGATCGCCCCGCACCCCGTCGAACTTCATCGAGCCGGTGACGACCACCTCGCGGGCCCCGCGGGCGGCGAACCGGTCGGCGTCGGCCTGCGAGCGGGCGATCACGAGGCTCACCCCGCCGAGCATGCGGCGCAAGAGCGGCCCGATCCGGGCGTAGCCCGCGGCGCTCCGCGCGCTCATCCGGGCATTGGCCACGACCACGGGGATCCCGCGGCGGGCGGCCCGCGCGAGCAGGTTCGGCCAGAGCTCGAGCTCACCGAGCACGACGAGGTCGGGCCGCACCCGGTCGAGCACGCGGTCCACCGCCCAGGTGAAGTCGAGCGGGCAGGGGAAGACGCGGTCGGCCCCGAACCGCGAGGCGGCGACCTCGAGGCCCGTCGTCGTGGAGCTCGAGACCACGCAGTCGATCGGCGCGCCGGCCGCCTCGGCCTGCGCCCGCAGCTCGGCGGCAAGCGCCGCGAGCAGCTGCACCTCGCCCACGCTCACGCCGTGGAGCCAGATCCGCCGCCGCCCGCCGGCCGGCGGCGGGGCGGTGATCCCGCCGGTGAACCGCGCGAGCGGCGCCGCCACCGGACGGCCACCCGAGAGCCGCCGCCATGCCACCCAGGGCAGGGCGACGAGGACGGCCGCGAGATAGACGACGTTGAGCAGCACGCCCGGGCTCCGCGACTCGGGAACAACGTCGGCGGAGGATACCGCACGGGACCCGGCCCGGTCTGCGGTTCGTCCTGCCCGCGCGCTCCCGGCCGGCTCGTCGACGGCGCGGCGTCCGCTGCGCCAGCGGATGCGATATGCCTTCATCCACACCTACAAGCCCGTGCTCGACGACGCACGCTTCAGGGCCTTCGACACCACGGCTGACTACCGGAGATGGTGCGAGCGGAACCTCCCAGACTGGCTCGGGTATGGCAGCGTTCGACTACCGCCAGGCTGAAGAGATCCGCGACGTGTTCGCCCCGGACGGCATCGAACGCTTCGAAGACGCATTCCGCCGACGCGTGATGGTCGCAGGCTTTCCGGTCTGCCACATCGACGACATCATCGCCAGCAAGGTCGCGACCAACCGGCAGAAGGACCGCGAGAGCCTGCCGCGGCTCGAATCGTTCCGCGACTGGTTGCGCGCGCGAGCCGGGCGCTGAGCCGCCGGGACCCGGGGGCAGGCGCGGCGTCAGCCGGCGGCCACGCTGCTCGAGCGGCCGCAGCAGTTCTTGAACTTCTTCCCGCTGCCGCACGGGCAGGGGTCGTTGCGGCCCACCTTCTGCCCCACGTTGCGGATCGGGTCGACGCGGACGGGCTCGCCGCCCGACTCGACCGCCTGGCCGCCTGCCTGGTCCGGCGGCATCGCCAGCGCGGCCGCGGCATTGCCGGCCTCGGCGTGGATGGCCGCCGTCTCGCGCCAGGTGCTCCGCAGGGCGTCGTCCTCCACCTGCTCGATCCGGTAGACGATGTCCACGACCCGCTCGTCGATCCCCTTCCACATGAGGTCGAACGTGCGCATGCCCTCGCGCTTGTATTCCACCTTGGGATCCACCTGGGCGTAGCCGCGGAGGCCCACGCTCGACCGCAGGTGGTCCATCGCCAGGAGGTGGTCCTTCCAGGCGTTGTCGAGGATCTGCAGGAGCACCGCCCGCTCCATGCGGGCCATCTCGTCGCGCGGCACGTCGCCGCCGCGGTCGGGGCGCCTGCGGCTGGCCTCCACGAGCACCCGCCGAAGCTCGTCGAGATCGTTCGACCCCAGCGCCCGCTCGTCGAGCGCCGGGTCGAACCGCTCCCGCGCCCAGGCCACGAGCCCCTCGCGGTCGAGGCCGCGGGAGCCGTCGGGCCGGCGGGCGGTGAAGTGGGCCAGCCCCACGAGCACCGGATACTCGATCTCGCGGCGGGCATAGATGTCGCGGGCCTTCCGCTTGACCAGCGTGCGGAAGGCGGCCACGTCGCCGTCGGCCCGCTCGAAGGCGGCCATGTCGGCCGCGTCGATCGGCACGCCGAAGCGCCACTCCGTCCAGCCGCAGGCGCTCCGCAGGCCGAAGTCCGGGGCCAGGAACCGCGCTCCGTCCGCCAGGTCGATGCGTTCGATCGCCTCGCTGGCCCGCTCCTGGAGGAACTCGGCCACGCCGTCGCGACCCACGCGCTTGAGGTCGCGGTCGGTGACGGAGAGCTTCCAGCGGGCGTTGGCGAACGAGGCCAGCGCCCCCCAGTTCCACTCGTCCTCGTCCTCGCCGGCCGGCAGGTTCTCGTCGACCGCCTCGTAGATCTGCCCCTCCGACTGCCGCACCGCCTCGTCGAGCGCCTGCCGGCTGGCCTCCTCGGCCGACAGGTTCTTGTAGTCGGCCGCGTCGAGCTCGCAGGCCAGCCGGTCGGAGGCCCAGGCGGCGAACGACTGGGCGCCGTAGTCGCGGTCGAGGAAGGTGCCCACGGTGCGGTCGACCTCGCGATCGACCATGTCGAGGATCACGTCGCGGCAGGGCTCGCCATCGAGGATCCGCTGCCGGAAGCCGTAGACCCGCTTCCGCTGCTCGTCCATC
>JBJTIV010000090.1:0-3867 GCA_046095145.1 Planctomycetaceae bacterium | reverse complement strand
CTCTCGCGGGGACGGGGCGGGCGAGCGGGGGCGGAAAAAGACCGCCGGACATGTCTCAACTATAAGCGACGCTGCCGGCCCGGAGGGCGGAAAATCCCCGATCTCCGCGGGCCGGGCCTTGCGACCGGCGACGTCCGTCGCGACGATCGGAAGCGATCGCTCCCGCCACCCCCGGACCCGGCATGAAGATCCTCGTCACCGGCGGCGCCGGCTTCATCGGCAGCCACGTGGTCGACGCGCTCGTCGCGGCCGGCCACGGCGTGGCCGTGCTCGACGACCTGTCGAGCGGGTCGCGCGACAACGTGCCGCCCGGCGTGCCGCTCCACGTGGCCGACATCCGCGACGCGGCCGCGGTGGCCCGGGCCTTCGCGGCGGAGCGGCCGGACGCCGTCTGCCATAAGGCCGCGCAGATGTCGGTGAGCCGCTCGGTCCGCGAGCCCGCCTTCGACGCCGAGGTCAACTGTCTCGGCCTGGTGAACGTGCTCGACGCGGCCGTGGCGGGCCGCTGTCGGCGGTTCGTGTTCGCCTCGAGCGGCGGCGTGCTCTACGGCGACGTGACCGCGCCGGCGCCCGAGACCACTCCGGCCGACCCGGTGAGCCCCTACGGGATCACGAAGTGGGTCGGCGAGCGCTACCTGCGGTTCTACGCCGCCGAGCACGGCCTGACCGCGGTGGCGCTCCGCTACTCCAACGTCTACGGCCCGCGGCAGAACCCCCACGGCGAGGCCGGCGTGGTGGCGATCTTCTGCAAGAAACTCCTCGCCGGCCAGCCCGCCACGATCAACGGCGACGGCCGCTACGTCCGCGACTATGTCTACGGACCGGACGTGGCCCGGGCGAATCTCGCGGCCCTCGTGGACGACGTCGCCGCGGCGCAGCCCGGCACGCTGACGAGCCTCAACATCGGCACCGGCCTGGGCACCGACGTCAACGACCTGGAGTCGCGCCTCCGCTCGGAGCTCGAACACATCCTGGCCCGGCGGGGTCGGCGGGCGACCCTGCCGCCGCCCGTCCACGGGCCGGCGCGGGCCGGCGACCTGCGGAGCAATCTCGTCGATGCGACGCTCGCCGGCCGCGTGCTCGGCTGGGCGCCCTCGATGTCGCTGGCCGCCGGACTCGAGGCCACGGCGGACTGGTTCGCCGACCGGTCCTGACGCGGGTCACCGGGCCGCCGGCGCGTCCAGATCGGCCACTGCGCCGGCGGCGATCCGCCGCGCCAGCACCGCGGACGCGAGGTACGGCGGCAGCCGGTGCTCGGGGCCGACGATGGCGGCCGCGTCGATGGCCCGGTAGTCGAGATCCGCCGGCAGCCAGCGGCGCGGCATCGCCACCACGCCGAGCGCCTCGGTGCGGTCGCAGCGGTCGATGCAGTCGAAGAACCGCAGGACGATGTCGGACGAGTTGGCCACGAGCGTGAGCCGGTCGACGCAGGCCAGCGAGTCGCGGTAGAGACCGCGGGGCGCGAGCGCATCGCAGCGGACGGCCGGCGCCACGAGCACCAGGTGCGTCCGTCCCGGCCGTCCGGCCCACGGTGCGACGCCGGAGGCACCGGCGGGGTCCGCGGCCACGAGGTCGGCCATCGCCTGCAGGCCGACCAGCGCGCCGTAGCTGTAGCCGACGATGGCCACGGGCCGCCGCGGGTCGATGCGGCCGAGCAGCCAGGCGAGGTAGTGGCCGTCGGAGGGGGCCCGGTCGTACTTCGCGCGGACGTCGCGAAGCAGCTTGCCCTGCTGCTCGCTCGGCCAGGAGAAGATCAGCATCTGCGCCGGACCGGCATCCGGGCACGCGGCGGCGAGCGTGCGGGCGAGCCTGAGTCCCTGGCTCTTCGCCTCGTGCGCCGCGTAGCGGTTGCCGTGCACGAACACCACCAGGGGCCGATCCTGCGCGGCGAGCAGCTCGTCGACCTGCGCCCGCTGCCAGCGGCCGCAGTCGCCGCCGGAGAGCCGCTCCACGTCGAGGCCGGCCCGCCTGGGGACGCGGCAGGTGCCCGGGAGCCGTCGCGAACTGGCCACCCAGACGTCGGCCACGGGACCGCCGGGGCTCGCCGCCCGCGCCCCGACGGCGCGGCCGAGACCTCCCGCGATCACGAGCGCGAGCGCGACGCTCGCGCGCAGCAGCGGCGTGCGGCGGGCCGCGGCAGGGGCGGGCCGCGGCGGGGCCGGCGGTCGTGGTGCGGATGGGCTCTCCATGCGGGAGGCATCGGCCGCCCGACCTCACATCTTGCCCCACCGGCACGAACCCTGCCGTGGCCAGCACACGTCCGTCGTGCGGACGCAGCGGCGAAATCGGCACGTCGCGCAGCCCTCCGCCGGCAGCACCGTCACGGCCGGCACCGTCGCACCCGCGGCCGCGCCCGCCGGCCGTCCAGGCGGCGGCGGAGGCCGCCGCGCGCCCGGTTCGTGGGCTAGGATTTCGACAGCGTCGTCACGGACGGCGCCTGACGTCGATCGGACGGCCGCCTGTGCCGCCCGCCATGGAGGAACGTGATCATGACGCGTGCACTGTGCCTGTCGCTCGTCCTCGGGAGCCTCGTGGCGGCCCCCGGATGCAGCAGCTGTTTCGGCGGTGGTCGGCAGTCGTTCATGGAGTTCCGCTCACCCTGCCGCCGGCAGGCCGAGCCCTGCGGTGCGCCGGCGTGCGGGCCGACCTGCGAGCCCGCGCCGTGCTGCGGCGAGGGTGGCGAGATCATGTCGGCGCCGGGCTCGATGCCGGTCGTCTCCGAGCCGGGCACGTTCAGCTGAGCGTGGGGCCTCCGCCCCTCCGGTGACGCGCCGCTCGCGCCGGCCAAGCGTCGGGCAAGCATCGCGTCGTGCGACCGCTCCCGATCAGGGCGGCACGTCACCGGCGGGGCGGGAAACGCGGCCGCCGCGAGCGATATACTCCGCTGGTTCCCGGCCCGGAATCAGCCCATGTTCGAGTCGCTCTCCGCTTCGCTCTCCTCGGCCCTGCAGTCGTTCCGCGGCCGCGGGAAGCTCACCGAGGCCAACATGCGGGAGGGCCTCGCGGAGGTCCGCACCGCGCTGCTCGAGGCCGACGTCGCCTACGACGTGGCCGACGGCTTCCTGAACCGGGTGGCCGAGGGGGCGATCGGCGCCCGGGTCCGCGAGTCGCTCGACCCGGCCCCGCAGCTGGTGGGGATCGTGCACCAGGAACTCGTCGGCCTGATGGGGCCGGGCGACCACGCCCTGCACCTCAAGAGCGGCGACACGACGATCCTCATGCTCTGCGGCCTGCAGGGCTCCGGCAAGACGACCTCCTGCGCCAAGCTCGCCAAGAAGATCCTCTCCCAGGGGCGGGGCGTGATGCTCGTGGCGGCCGACCTGCAGCGGCCGGCGGCCATCGAGCAGTTGGCCGTGCTCGGCCGACAGCTCGGCGTGCCGGTGCACGTGCCGGCCGACATGCCCGCGGGCGGCGGCGACCCCGTCGCGGTCTGCAACGCCGGCGTGGCCCGGGCCCGCAAGGAGGGCATCTCCGTCGTCATCCTCGACACGGCGGGGCGGCTGTCGATCGACGAGGCGCTGATGCAGGAACTCGCCCGGATCGACCGCACGGTCGGACCCGACCAGGTCTACCTCGTCGTCGACGCCATGACGGGCCAGGACGCCGTGAAGAGTGCCGCGGCCTTCCACGAGGCGCTCGAGATCGACGGCGTCATCATGACGAAGCTCGACGGTGACGCCCGGGGTGGGGCGGCCCTGTCGGTCAAGCACGTCACGGGCGTGCCGATCAAGTTCATCGGCACCGGCGAGCAGATCGATGCCCTGGAGGACTTCCACCCGGAGCGGATGGCGGGCCGCATCCTGGGAATGGGCGACGTCGTGTCGCTCGTCGAGGAGGCGCAGCGAAAGTTCGACCAGGACGAGATGC
>JBJTIV010000089.1:0-3874 GCA_046095145.1 Planctomycetaceae bacterium | reverse complement strand
TCGTGCGGGCGGTGGGCCTGCGCGCGGTGCTGCGGCCGTTCACGGCCGACGAGACCGAGGCCGTGCTCGCCGCCACGCTCTTCACCGGCCGCCCGGGCCGCATGGACCGCGACACCCGCACGGCCGTCGCCCGCACGATCCACGAGATCGCCGCCGGCATCCCCGCCACGGTGACGCGGCTCGCCGAATTCGCCGCCCTCATCGCCGACGCCCGCACCGATGGCGCGCTCGACCCGGCCGACGTCGAAACGATCCACCGCCGCCTCTCGCTCGAAGCCGCGTGAAGGCCCGTCCCCGACGGGGATGGATGCCTGACGACGTGATCGCTCCGTGAGGAAGCCCGGAGCGCGAGCGACGGGTATGCGGGTGGCAGGCCGAACGGCTCGGCGGTGGCCTCCTGGGATGATGTCCACATTCCCCGGGCTCGCGATTTTTGATGATGCGCACCGGGCTCGTTGAAGCCCCCGGCGGTAGCTGGGGGACTCCGGGTGGCCCCGTCTCCCGGTCTCCATGCAGGCCGAGCACGCCGACCGAAAACCCCGCGACGTCCTACGGCATGGCACACGGTCTCCGCGACGACGCGGAGTCCCCGGGCTGCCGCCCTGGGGCTTGGATGCGGCGGGCGTCCTGACCGGAGCCCCGCCCCGTTCAGGCGTTCGTGGCCACGTCGGGCGAGTCGGCCACGTTCACCCAGACGTGCACGTGCGGCGCGCCGCGGTAGTGCCACACGAAGGCCGGGCCCTCGAGCCGCCAGTTGTCCCACACGCGGTCCCCGCCGATGTCGCCCTGCGTGTAGAAGGCGAGGCGGCAGCGGTCGAGGCCTCCCTGCCGCGCCAGGCAGCCGCGGACCTCGTCGCGGTCGACCGTGCGGTAGGGCTCGAGGAGCACGCCGAGCACCCGCTCGAGCTCGGCCCGCTGGTCGGGCGTCATCTCCGCCACCGGTAGCCCGGCCGCGTCGCGGCGGAAGCCGATCGCGGTCTCGCGGGGCAGCCGGGCCACGAGGGCGGCCTCGCGCTGCCGGCCGTCGAGCATGGCGAACACGCCGTTGGCGGCCACGGCCTGCGGCCAGAAGACGTTGCCGGGATGATCCCGCTCCTCGTCGAAGCCGCCGGCGTCGTGGCCGTAGAAGATCGGCCCGCCGAAGGCCACGTGCGCGGCGGAATCGCCGTCGCAGCGGAGCGTCATGTGGCGGCCGGTGAGCAGGAACTGAAACCGGCCGCTGCCGGGCGCGCCGATCAGGGCGATCGACTGGCCATGGCCGAAGCCGCCGCAGTCGTCCTCGAGCTGCCGGTCGAAGCGGTCGTGCCAGGCGGGATCGACGAGCCCCTCGCAGACCTCGCGAACGAGCCGCCGCTGGTCGGGCGTGAAGAAGTCGCCCGCGACCTCGGGCTCGGTGGCCTTCCAGTTGTTGCCCACGCGGGTCCGCAGCAGGCCGAACTTCGGGTGCCGGTAGTCCCAGGGAAAGCAGATCGCCCGCCGCTGCGCGGGCGTGAGCGACGCATGGAGCCGCGCGGCGAGCGTCTCCGCCGTGGCGGCGGGCGCCTCGGCACGCACGAGCCCGTGGGTCGCGACGGCAGCCGCGGTGCCGGCCAGAAATCCGCGACGGGAGAGGCTCATCCAATCGCTCCGGAGGAATCCTTCACCAACGTACGTCATTCCCATCCAACCCGCCACATCGCACGCCGCACGTGATCGAAGCCCGCCACCCCGTCGACCCACACGGACCATCCGCGAGGGGTTGCCCGATGCCGTCGAGCCGGCGTTGGCGGCAAGCGAAGCCATGGATGGCGAAGCGCAGCCGCCACCGAGTGAGCGCAGGCCTGGAAGGCCGCAGCGAACGTCCGGCGAGGCGGCACGGGCAACCCCGAGCCCGCGTTCCATCCGTGGCCCAGGAGCGCGACGATTCAGCCTCGTCGCGGCGTGCGGTGCTGGCACACCGGGCACCAAAAGGTCGACCGCTGCGCCTGCACGATCCGCTCGATCGTGGTGCCGCAGGCCGCGCAGGGCTCGCCGGCGCGGCCGTAGACGCGGTGCCGCTTCTGATACCGGCCCACGCGGGCCTCGACGGTGCGGTAGGTCTCGTCGCCGATCGACGAGCCCTCGAGCCGCACCGCGGCGGCGAGGATCGCCCGCGCGGCGGCGGCGACCGCGTCCCAGGCGGCGCCGCGGAGCCGGCGGCAGGGCGTGCGCGGGTCGATGCCCGCGTGGAAGAGGATCTCGGCGGCGTAGATGTTGCCGATGCCGGCGACGGCCCGCTGGTCGAGCAGGGCCACCTTCACGGCCCGGCGCGAGCGGCCGAGCGCGGCCGCGAGGTCGGCGCCGGTGATCGCGAGGCCGTCGACGCCGAGCTTCTCCCTGCCGCAGACGGCGTCGAGGCCGCGGGCGTCGAGGAGCCTCACGGTGCCCAGGCCGCGGCGATCCCAGAACAGGAAGCGGCCGGGGCCGCCGCGGCGCGGCGCGAGCCGCACCACCATGCGCACGTGCTCGATCGAGGGCGGCTCGGCGACGAGCATGAGGCCGGTCATCCGCGGCTCGATGGCCAGCCAGAGCGTGTCGTCTCCGGCGTCGGGCGGCGCGATCAACTCCAGCACCACCCGCTTCCCGCGGCGGTGCACCGCGGCGATCGAGCGGCCCGCGAGCCGCGCCGCGAGCACCGTCGGCCGCGGCGTCACGTCGATCGGCCGCACCCGCGACCGCGGAAACTCCACCGCCGCGATCCGGCGGCCGACCACGCAGGCCAGGCCGCGCCGCATCGTCTCGACTTCGGGCAACTCGGGCACGGGCCTTTTCCTGCACGCATGGTGGGCGGTGGCGACGAGGCTACAATCCGGCATGGTGCCGGGAAACCGGCCGCCCGCGCCGCCGCGCCGAAAAATCCGCGAGCCTCCCGTGACGCCCACCGCCGCGCCGCAGCTCTCCACCGTGCCCGACGCGCTCGGCCGCTTCGGCAGGTTCGGCGGCCGCTACGTGCCCGAGACCCTCTCGGCCGCGCTCGACCAGCTGGAGCGGGAATACGCCGCAGCCACCGCCGACCCGGCCTTCCAGGCGGAGCTCGACGGCCTCTTGAAGACGTTCGTGGGCCGCCCCTGCCCGCTGCACTTCGCGGCGCGGCTCACCGAGCTGGCCGGCGGCGCGCGAATCTGGCTCAAGCGCGAGGATCTCTCCCACACCGGCGCCCACAAGATCAACACCACGCTCGGCCAGGCGCTGCTCGCGATCCGCATGGGCAAGAAGCGGATCATCGCCGAGACGGGCGCCGGCCAGCACGGCGTGGCCACGGCCACGGCCTGCGCGAAGTTCGGCCTGGAGTGCGTGGTCTACATGGGGGCCGAGGACGTCCGCCGCCAGGCGCCCAACGTCCGCAACATGCGGTTCATGGGGGCCGAGGTGCGGCCCGTCGAGAGCGGCTCGCGCACGCTCCGCGACGCCATCAACGAGGCGATGCGCGACTGGATGGGCTCCGTCGAGACCACCCACTACATCATCGGCTCGGTCGTGGGGCCCCACCCCTTCCCCCGCATCGTCCGCGACTTCCAGTCCGTGATCGGCCGGGAGACGATTCAGCAGAGCCGCGCCGAGTTCGGCCGGCTGCCCGACGTGGTGGTGGCCTGCGTGGGCGGCGGCAGCAACGCGGCCGGGATGTTCCACCCGTTCGTCGACCACCACGAGGTGCGGCTCATCGGCGTCGAGGCCGGGGGCCGCTCGGGCCAGCCGGGCGACCACGCCGCGAGCCTCTCCTACGGCAGCCCCGGCATCCTCCACGGCTCGTTGAGCTACGTGCTCCAGGACCACGACGGCCAGACGTCCGACGTGCACTCCGTGTCGGCGGGCCTCGACTACCCGGGCGTGGGCCCCGAGCATGCCTACTGGCACG
>JBJTIV010000088.1:0-11486 GCA_046095145.1 Planctomycetaceae bacterium | reverse complement strand
AGCGCACCGCCTGCGGCGGGCAGGTAGGAGCCGGCACCATACAGCCCGGTGCTGTTGAGGAGCGTGATGTCGCTGGAGTTGACCTGGCCGTCGTAGTTGAAGTCGCCCTCGTACCAGTCACCGGACGCGCCGCCTGTGCCGTACAGCGCGCCTGAGTTGATGAGCGAGATGTCCGTGGAGTTGACCCACCCGTCGAGGTTCACGTCGCCGAAGGCCGCCCAGCCCACGAGGGTCGCGCCGCTGCCCGAGCCCGGCACCCGGTAGCCCACCGCCCGCCCCGAGGCGGTCCCCGGCGCCGCGCTCGTGCCGATCCCCCCCGGGCCGTTCCAGGCTCCGCCGTTGCGGGCCGCGAGCAGGTCGGCCCGCAGGTCCGCCTGCGCGATCCCGCCGGCGGCGACTTCGATGCGGCCGGTGCCCACGTCGATCCGGCCGCCGGCCGCCTGATCGACCGTGAGGCTGCCGACCGCCAGCGAGTGCCGACCGGCGGTCGGGAGTTCGACCGAGCCGCCGACGCCGACCGCCAGCGCGGGCGAGCCGGTCACCGTGCCCGAGACGACGACGAGCCGCCCGATCCCGGCCGTGCCGTTCACGGCGAGCGTGACGGCCGAGACCGTGCCGCCCGCCAGCGTGAGACTCGGCAGGCGGGCGGTCACGCCCGACGCCACCTCGAGCAGGCCGCCGGAATGCACGACCGTGGGGCTGCCGAACAGCGCGTCGCCCGCCGCGAGCCGCAGCGTGCCGGCCTGCACCGTCGTGGTGCCGGTGAGCGTATTGACCGCGTCGAGGATCGCGGTGCCCGGCCCGTCCACCGTGAGCGGGCCCGTGCCCGAGATCGCGGGAAATCCGAGTTGCGACTGGGTCTGGCTGCCCGTCGGAGCCAGCACGATCGGCCCCTGGGCGGCGAGGGTGTCGCGGGCGGGGTTGAGCGTGAGCCGCATCTCCGCCTGCATGGTCGCCGCAGCGTTGCGGAAGTCGAAGTCCACCCGGTTGATCCCCGGCGTCGGGTCCGGAGGCAGCCCCAGGAAAATGTTCGCGCCGTACACGTCCCAGCCCGAGTTGAGCACGTCGATGCCCAGCACGCCCGACAGCGAGGGATCGATGTCGAGCACCCCGACAAGCATGCCCCGCGTCATCAGGTCGACACCGCCGGAGGCGCGGATCGTGAAGGCGTCGACAGTGAACACCGGCATGAACTTCGAGCCGACGACGCCCGCCACCTCGATGAAATCGACCGCATCATCCTCCAGCGCGCCGTCACCGTTGACGTCGAGGCCCAGGTCGAAGGCCACCTGGCTCGAGAACAAGCTGAGCATGGCCCCGGTGTCGACGAGAAAACTGCCTGCGCGCCGATTCGCGCCGTACTGCACCTCGACCGGCGCGAACGGCAGCGGGGCGTAGACCGGCAGCGGGTCCGCGGGATCGACCTGGCCGTCCATGGGAAACAGCCGCATCGTCAGCGGCACAGAGTATTGATGGGGACGGCTCGCGGGCGGGCCCGAGCCGAACTCGACTCCCATGCCGCCCGTCCAGTCGCCGCTGAAATCCGCCTGCCTGGTGAGGTCGAGGCCGACCGTCCGGTCGATCATCAGCGGCATGCCGGCGATGCCCGAATAGAACGCGAAGTTGCCGCCGGAGGTCTGGATCCTGGTGGCCGGTAGCGTGAGCGGCACGCCGTTGGAACCGGCGAAGAGAAAGTCATACGGTTTCGACACCTGCGTCTCCGCCCGCCCGCCGATGCCGAAGTCGTAGTAGGTGGCGACCGTCTCGAGGCCCTCGGCCCGGAGTTCCTGCGACGCGCTCGAGCCCACCACGATGCCGCTCGCGCCGGTGTCGAGGAGGTATTCGTTGAGCAGCGTGTCGAACGCGCCCACCCGCGTCTGCACGGTCGGCTGCGAGAGCGTGAATCCGGCCGACACGCCCAGGTCGATGACGCCGCCGCGGGCGGGCCGTGCGGCGGCCACGACGGCCGCCACGCAGCCACCCACCAGCATCAGGATCGTCCCGACCGGTCGCGTCATTTCCGCCTCGCCACCCTGTCTCCGGTTCACGGTACCTGCCGCCGCCGTGGCCTGCCAGCAACCAGCCGATACGGCGGCCGCGGCACGGAGGATCGTCGGCTCCGCGTCAGCCGCGAGAATGCAGGCCGCACTCGGTCTTGGCGGTGCCGCTCCAGCGGCCGGCGCGCTCGTCCTCGCCGCCGCCGACGGCGCGGGTGCAGGGCTGGCAGCCGATGCTGACGAAGCCCTTGTCGTGCAGCGGAGTGTAGGGCACGTCGTCCCGCACGATCGCATCCCAGACCTGCGCCTTCGTCCAGTTCGCCAGCGGCGAGATCTTCACCACGCCGAACTTGTGGTCCCAGCCCACGATCGGCGCCGCCGCGCGGTCGGGGCTCTGGTCGCGGCGGATGCCGCTCATCCAGGCGGAGAAGCCGGACAGCACGCGGCGGATGACCGCGATCTTCCGGTCGCCACAGCAGCGGTCGGGGTCGGTGCGGTAGAGCGGCCCGCCGTGGAGCCGCTCGTACTCCTCCACCGTGGTCTCCGGCCGCTCCAGGGCCACCTCGATGCCGTAGCGCGTGGCGATACGATCGCGGAGTTCGAGGGTCTCGCGAAACTGGTAGCCCGTCTCCAGGTTGAAGACGCGGGTCCGCGGCGCGACCTCCGCGAGCCAGTGGATGATGAGGCAGCCCTCGGGCCCGAAGGCCGTGGCCATGGTGAGCCCACCGGCGTAACGCTGCGCCGCCCAGCGGACGATCTCGCGGGGTGCGGCGGCCTCGAGTTCCCGGCTCGCGCGGGCCAACTCCTCGCGGAGTTCGGCCGACGGCACCGCGGGCTCCGGGGCGGAGGACTCGGTGTCGACGGGGGCCATGGGGGAACCGTTCACGGTGGACGAGGATCGTCCAGAATATGCCCGACCCGCCAGCCGCGGAACAATGCCGCCCGCCGGGCGACGCGCATGACACGCTACGCGGCGTGGTGCCGCGGGGCGGCGCGCTTCGTGACGCGGCCGTGCTCGACCTCCAGGATCGAGTCGGCGAGGGCCAGCGTGCTGGCCCGGTGCGTGATCATGATCACCGTGCGGTTCTCCACGTAGCGGGCCAGCGCCTCGTGGATGAGCCGCTCGCTGTCCACGTCGATCTGGCTGGTGGCCTCGTCGAGCACGAGGATCTCGGCGTTGCGGAGGAAGGCCCGGGCCAGCGAGATCCGCTGCCGCTGTCCGCCCGACAGGCGGAAGCCTCCCGGCCCCACCATCGTCCGGTAGCCATCGGGGAAGTCGGCGATGAAGTCGTGGGCGTGGGCCTTGCGGGCGGCCTCCTCGATCTCCTCGTCGGTGGCGTCCCAGCGGCCGTACTTGATGTTGTAGTGAATCGATTCGTTGAACAGCTCGGTCTGCTGCGTGACCATCGCGATGCGGCCGCGGAGGTCCGCCAGCGCCATGTCCGTGAGCGGCACGCCGTCGATCGTCACGCGGCCGGAGGTCGGATCGTAAAACCGGCAGATCAGATTCACGAGCGTGCTCTTGCCGCCGCCGTTGGGGCCCACGATCGCCACGCGTTCGGCGAAGCGGATCGACACGTTGACGTCCCGCAGGACGGTGTCGATCCCGTCGTAGCTGAACGACACGTCCTCCAGCCGGATCTCGCGGTGGGGCGTGGGCACGGTCCGGGGCTCCGCGACCTCGACGAGCTGCGACGGCGTGTCGAGCAGCGGATAGAGCCCCCGGGCGCCGACGATGCCCACGTTGAGCCCCGTGATCACGCCGGAGAGCTTGCGGACCGGGTCGCTGGCCCCGATCAGGAAGCCGACGAAGATCATGATGCCGGGCACGGTCATCGGCTGCTCGGTCATCGTGATGCCGAAGATCTGCGTCTCCTGGTTGATCACGAGCCAGGCGCCCACGGCGATCGACGTGGCCACCATGCCGATGCCCAGGATCTCCGTGATCGGGTTGGCCAGCGCGTGGTAGAAGGCGTGCCACATGCCGGTCCGCAGCATGTCACTCGTGCATTGCCGGAACCGCTGCCGCTCGAAGTCCTCCATCGTGTAGGCCTGCACCGTGAGGACGTTGTTGAGGGCCTCGAGGAGCACGTGGTGGAAGCCGCGGGAGCGGGCGAGGATGCTGCTCGAGACGCCGCGGATGCGCCGGTTGAGCCACACCATGAGGAAGCCCACCGCCGGCGCGAGCATCAGGCAGGCCAGGGTGAGCCGCCACGACACCATCATCGCGCAGCCCAGGCAGGCGATGATCTTGAGCGGTTCGGTGACGGCGCCGCCGTACACCGAGGTGATCCCGCTGGCCAGCATGTCGGAGGTGTTCGTGACCTGGGCCATGAAGCCGGCGGAGCCCAGCCGCATGAACTGGGCCCTGTCGAGTTCCAGCGCCTTGTCGAAGACCTTGAGGCGGATGTCGCGTGCGATGTTCATGGCGACGGAGGCCACGAGCAGCGTCCCCGCCAGCAGGAGCACGTGCTTGAGAAACGTGCTCGTGACGACCAGCGCCACCACCACGAGCACGGTCTGGAAGGGGTCGGAAGGCAGGCAGCGCCGGAGCCACGGCCGCAGCCTCTCGCCGGCGCCGATGATAGCCCGGTCGCCGCGGGTCGCGGCGGTGATCGTGTCGATCCGCGTCCGGGCCCGACGGGCCGCGCGGCCGTCGAGCGTGCCCGAGTCGAGGTCCGCCCGCAGCCGCCGCGTCTCGGCTTCCGCGGCCTCGATCCGCTCCCGCGCCGAGTCGATCCGCCCCTCGTTCCACGACTGGAGCGATTCGCCGCGGAGCGTCACCTCGATGATCGGAAACAGGGCCGCGATGTTCGCGCCCCACAGGCCGGCCACGCCGGCCGAGCAGGCGAAGGCGGCGAGCAGCAGCGGCCAGCGCTTCACGGCCTCGCGGAGGGCGCGGAGAAAGTAGTGCATGAGCCGGTGACTTCCGTCTGCCTCGCGATCGCGCCGCCCGAGTGATCGGTATCCACCCGCCCGCGGGTGCACCGGGCCGTCGGGAGATGGGCCGGGGCAAACAGGGCGCGACGGGGCAGATTGGGCGGACTTCACCGCTTCCGACCGACCGTGCGGGGCGGGAGGGTAGAGGCCGCCAGCCCCTCGCTCAAGGCCGCCTTGGCGCCGCGATCAGCGCCTCCCGAGCCGCAATTCCGCGGCCAAAACGGTATTGGCCAGGAGCATGGCCACCGTGAGCGGGCCCACGCCCCCGGGTACCGGGGAGATCCGGCCGGCCACCGCCGCGACCGCGTCGAAGTCCACGTCTCCCACCAACCTGCCGTCGGTACGGTTGATGCCCACGTCGACCACGGCCGCCCCGGGCTTCACCATGTCGGCGGTGATCAGACGGGGCCTGCCGACGGCCGCCACGAGGATGTCGGCCTGACGCGTGAGCGCCGCGAGGTCGGCCGAGCGGCTGTGGCACAGGGTCACGGTCGCGTCACCGCCCGGCCCCTTCGCCGCCAGCAACAGCGCCAGCGGCTTACCCACGAGGTCGCTGCGGCCCACGATCACGGCATGGCGACCGGCCGTCTCGACGCCGGCGTCGAGCAGCAGCCGCTGCACGCCCGCCGCCGTGCAGGGCACGAACCGCGGCCGCCCCTGCGACAACAGGCCCGCGTTCTCGGGATGGAAGCCGTCGACGTCGCGGTCGGGCGGCACGGCGTCGAGCACGGCCTGCGTGTCGACGTGGCCGGGCAGCGGCAGCTGCACGAGGATGCCATCGACGGGCCCCCGCTCGTCGGCGGCCAGGGACCGCACGAGCGCCGCGAGGTCGGCGGTGTGCGCCGTGTCGGGCACGCGGATCACCTCGGCATCCACACCGACCCGCGCCGCGGCGGCCGCCTTGGCCTTCACGTACGACGCGCTGGCCGCCAGGTTGCCCACGAGCACGACCGCCAGCCGCGGCGGACGGCCGACGAGCGTGCGGAGCGTGTCCACCTCCGTGCGGAGCGTGGCCTCGATCCGCGCGGCGATCCCGGTGCCGTCGAGGATCGTCGCCGTCATGGCCCGCACTCCGCGGCCACCGAAGCGGCCGTGGCCGCCCAGCGTTGCCAGACCTCGTCGATGCCCGCCGCCTGCGGGTCGCCCTCGTGAAACACGAGCAGATAGCGGAGGGCGAGCGTCCCGCCGGCGGGGATCGTGTGGTCGCCGGTGCCCGGCGCGGCGTCCGAGAAGTCGTGGAGCCCGAAGGGATTGGCCGCCACGAGCCCGTAGTCGCGGGCGTGCCAGTAGGTCGGGTGCCGCGGATTGTCGGGATGGTCGAGCATGGCGACGCCCATGGTGCGGCCCGCGACCGGACCCCAGATGCCCTCCCACCGGGCCCTCGTGCGCCACACGGCGGCGTCCCGGTCGCCCGCGGCGTTGAGGCTCCTGCCGGCCGCGCCCCGCGACCCGTCGGCGTCGCGCAGCTGCAGCGGCGTCGGCAGCCGCAGGCCCATCGAGCCCTCCTTCGTGTCACCGAAGGTCACCGGCCCGTGATCGGCGTGGATCGTGATCGCGTAGTCGATCGAGCGGCTCACGGCATCGCCCGCGAACACGAGCCGGCGGGTATCGCCGCAGACGACCGAGCCGTCGGGCCCCACCCACCGGTTGCGGGTCTCGATCACGTCGCGCTCGGCCCTGACGAGGCTCACCTGCTCGATGCGGCCACCCGCCCGCTGCTCGGCTCTCGCGGCATCCGGGTGGGACGTCCAGAAATCCTCCCCGTTGACCATCCCGTGCGTGAACCAGACCGATTCGTGGTGCGGATGGTCGTGGGCCTCGCCGGCCGCGTCCGGCACGATCGGCCACGACCGCGTCAGGGCCGCGCCGCCGGGCCCCAGCACGGGAAACAGGATCGGCTTGCGGTGGCCGGCCCAGATGTACGACGTGAAGGGCGCCCCGTCGATCGTCACGTCGATCCGGCCGGCGTGGCACGCCAGCCGGACCTCGCCGGCGGGCGCGCGGCCCGTCGCGCACACGACGGCGGCCGCCACGATCGCCCACAGCCGCCGCATCAGGACTTCTCCGCCAGGATCTGCAGCCGCAGCTGGTGCTGCATCTCGTCGAGCAGCCGGCGCTCGTCCGCGGTGAGATTGCCCTCGGTCTTCTCGCCGAGCATGGTGAGCATGTCGACGAAGTGGCGGGCCGTGGACAGGTTCTTGTGGGTCTGGTTCGTGATCGGATTGGGGATGCGGCCCAGCGCCATCAGTGCCTGCGTGAAGAGCGTGTGGATGAGAAACTCGAACGTGGCCGGCGGCGCGGCACGGTCGTCGGGGTCGGGTTCGGCCGTCGTCATGGACCACGCGTGCCCTCGGGAGCCTCGATCTCGTCACCGCGAATCAAGATAGCCCAAAGCCGTTCCCGGGGGTCGGGGTTGCCCGTGCCATCTCGCCCGGACGTTCGCTCCGGGCATCCCTGCCCTCCGCTCACTCGGTGCCGTCTGCGCTCCGCCCTCCGGGCTCCGCTGGCCAGCAACGCCGGCTCGACGGCACGGGCAACCCCTCCCGTTCGCCGTCAGGCCTCGGCGACCCACGCGCTGCCGGCATGGCGTTCGACGGCGGCTGCCACCAGGCCCGCGAACAACGGATGGGCGGCCGTCGGCTTGCTCTTGAACTCGGGGTGGAACTGCACCGCCACGAACCACGGATGGTCGGCGAGCTCCACGATCTCCACGAGGCCGCCGTCGGGACTCGTGCCCGCGATCACGAGGCCGGCCCGCTCGAGCGCGTCGCGATACTTGGGATTGAACTCGTAGCGGTGCCGGTGCCGCTCCGAAATCCGCGCGGTGCCGTAGGCGGCGGCCGCCTTCGTGCCCTCGGCGAGCAGGGCCGGCTGCGTCCCCAGCCGCATCGTGCCCCCCTTGTCGACCACGCCGCGCTGCTCGTCCATCAGGCAGATCACGGGGTGCGGCGTGTTGCGGGCGAACTCGGTCGAGTGCGCGCCGTCGAGGCCCGCGGCGTGGCGGGCCACGTCGATCACCGCGCACTGCATGCCCAGGCAGATGCCCAGGAAGGGCAGCTTCCGCTCCCGGGCGAAGCGGATAGCCTCCACCTTGCCCTCGATGCCGCGCTCGCCGAACCCGCCCGGCACGAGCAGGCCGTCGAAGCCGGCCAGCAGCCGCTCGGCCCCCTCCCGCTCGATGTCCTCGCTCTTGATGGGCTGCACGCGCACCTGCGTGCGGTGGGCGATGCCGCCGTGGTCGAGCGCCTCGTAGATGCTCTTGTAGGCGTCGCGGTGCTCCGCGTACTTGCCGACCAGCGCGATCGACACCTCGTGCTCAGGATTCCGCAGCCGGTGGAGGATCTCGTGCCACTCCTCGAGGTCGGCCGCGGGGGCCTGCAGGCCGAAGCGGCGCAGCACGAGGTCGTCGATCCGGTTCGCCTGCAGCGACAGGGGCACCTCGTAGATCGAGAAGTCCTTGTCGCGCTCCTCGATCACGGCATCCACCGGCACGTTGCAGAACAGCGCGATCTTCTCCCGGTCCGACACGTCGATCGGCCGCTCGGTGCGGCACACGAGCACGTCGGGCTGGATGCCGATCTGGCGGAGGATGCCCACCGAGTGCTGCGTGGGCTTCGTCTTCAGCTCGCCGGCGGCCTTGAGGTAGGGCACGAGCGTGAGGTGGATGAACATGCAGTTCTCGCGGCCCACCTCGAGCGGGATCTGCCGGATGGCCTCCAGGAAGGGCAGGCTCTCGATGTCGCCCACGGTGCCGCCGATCTCGGTGATCACCACGTCGGTGTCGGCGTCGGCGAGCTGCAGGACGACGTTCTTGATCTCGTTGGTGATGTGGGGGATCACCTGCACGGTCTTGCCGAGGAACTCGCCGCGCCGCTCCTTGTTGATCACCGACAGGTAGATCTGCCCGGTCGTGTAGTTGCACTCGCGGGTCAGCGGCGTGGAGGTGAACCGCTCGTAGTGGCCGAGGTCGAGGTCCGTCTCGCTCCCGTCGTCGAGCACGTACACCTCGCCGTGCTGGTACGGGCTCATCGTGCCCGGATCGACGTTGATGTAGGGGTCGAGCTTCTGCATCCGCACCCGCAGGCCGCGGGCTTCGAGCAGCATGCCGATGGACGCGCTCGTGAGCCCCTTGCCCAGCGAGCTCACCACCCCGCCGGTCACGAACACGTGCTTGGTCACGCCACGAGCTCCTTCCCGTCCTCCGGTGCCGACTCCTCCGGCCACCCGCCACCATCCGGGCCGCCGTTCCGGAACCGGATTGAACCAACGACGGCCGAGACGGTCAATTCACCCGTTCCTTGGGCGGGCATTTTCGTGGTGTAAAGTTGACGTATGAATCCCGCCGCAGCGCGGCCGACGGCCGCCGCGACAGAGCCGACGTCGAATCTCCGGATCCGCTCCCTCGAGCCGCTCGTGCCGCCGGCCCGGCTGTGCGCCCTGTTGCCGCTCGATCCGGCCGCCACGCGGACGATCGTGGACGGCCGCCGGGCGGTGGAGCGGGTGCTCGACGGGTCGGATCCCCGGCTCATGGCCGTGGTGGGCCCCTGCTCGATCCACGACCTCGACGCCGCCCGCGACTACGCCGCGCGGCTCGAGGCCCTCGCCGGGCGGGTGTCCGACCGCCTGCTCGTGATCATGCGCGTGTATTTCGAGAAGCCGCGGACCACCGTCGGCTGGAAGGGGCTGATCAACGACCCGCACCTCGACGGCACCTTCGACGTGGCCACCGGCCTGCGACTGGCCCGCGGCCTGCTCATCGAGATCGCCCGCCTGGGCCTGGCCACGGCCACGGAGTTCCTGGAGCCGATCACGCCGCAGTACATCGCCGACACGATCGTGCTCGGCGCCATCGGCGCCCGCACGACCGAGAGCCCGACCCACCGGCAGATGGCCAGCGGCCTGTCGATGCCGGTCGGCTTCAAGAACTCGACCGACGGCTCGCTCCAGGCCGCGGTCGACGCCATGCAGGCCGCCCGCACCCCGCACAGCTTCCTGGGCATCGACAACGAGGGGGGCACGGCGGTCGTCTCGACCGCGGGCAATCCCTGGGGCGTGCTCATGCTCCGCGGCGGCCGCAGCGGCTCCAACTACTCGCCCGAGGTCATGCAGGAGGCCCGGCGGCGGCTGGAGGCCGCGGGCCTGCCGGTGCGGGTGATCGTCGACTGCAGCCACGCCAACTCGGGCAAGGATCACCGCCGCCAGTCGGTCGTGTGGCGCGACGTGCTCGCGCAGCGCGTGGCCGGCGACCGCGCGATCGTGGGCATGATGCTCGAGAGCAACATCGCCGCGGGCAGCCAGGAGGCCTCGGCCGACCGCACGAAGCTGGCCTACGGCGTCTCGATCACCGACGGCTGCATCGGGTGGGAGGAGACGGAGGAGCTGCTCCTCGAGGCGCACGCGAAGCTGGCGTGACGGCCCGGTGCGCCCGTGCCATCGAGCCATGCAGGCCAGCTGGCTTCGTGGTTGGTAAGTCATCCACGCGCCCAACGGGCGAGGGACCGCCTACGCCCTCTCGCTTGACGTTCGCCTCGGCCCTCCCGGCCTCGGCTCTCTGCATGTCCGCTTCGCTTCGCCATCCTGGCTGCGCTCGCTCCCATAGCCCGCTCGAGGGCATAGAAGGCCCCTCGCCGTCCCACATTGGCGGACGAAGGCTCGGGGCTGCCCATCCCCTCGAGACGGCGTAGACGGCTAGCGCAGACAGGATGTCGGAGCGACGACGTCTCCGAGCGAGTGAAGCCCAGGATGGGCGCAGCGAGCGTCCGGCGAGAGGGTGTGGGCAGCCCCGAGCCGGTTGGGCGAGTTGACGAGAGGCAGGCCCGCATCGCGCGCAGACGATCGACACGCCATCCGGTAACAATCCCGTCCAGTTCCTCGGGCCCGTCGCCAGCGGCTCCCCCATGCCACCCACCGTGATCATCGCGATCCCCGCGCGGCTCTCGAGCACGCGGCTGCCGCGGAAGATGCTGCTCGCCGAGACCGGCCGGCCGCTCGTCGAGCACACCTGGCGGGCCGCGCTCGGATCGCGGCACGCGGCGCGGGCCGTCGTCGTCACCGACAGCGACGAGATCGCCGCGGCGGTCCGCGGCTTCGGCGGCGAGGCGCTGATGACGTCGCCCGAGGCGGCCAGCGGCACCGCCCGGATCGTCGAGGCGCTGCCCCGGCTCGGGGCGGCCGACGTGGTCGTCAACGTGCAGGGTGACGAGCCCGAGCTCGATCCCGCTGCGATCGACGCGGCCGTCGACCTGCTCGACCGCTGCCCCGAGGCGGGCGTGGCCACGCTCGTGACGCGGCTGCGCCGGGCCGAGGATCTCCATGATCCCGCCGCCGTGAAGGCCGTGCTCACGCCGTGGCACCGTGCGTCGGCCGCGGCCGACGCGTGGCGGGCCGTCTACTTCAGCCGCGCCGCCGTGCCGGCTGCCCGCGACTGGTCGGAATCGCTGCTCGCCGCGGAGCCGCCGCTCTACTGGCAGCACGTCGGGCTCTACGCCTATCGCCGCGAGGTGCTCGAGTGCTGGCCGGCGCTGCCCGAGTCGCGGCTCGCGGCGCTCG
>JBJTIV010000087.1:0-14931 GCA_046095145.1 Planctomycetaceae bacterium | reverse complement strand
GGCTCCGCCGCCGCCATCACCGACGCCGACCGGATCGCGTTCCTCGAACATGCGATGGACACCTATCTCGGCATCGTCGCGGCGGCCATCCGGGAGCACGATCCCAACCACCTGTTCCTGGGCGTGCGGCTGCATGAGCCGGTCTTCGACCTTCCGGAGGTCTACCGGGCGGCGGGGCGGCATTGCGACGTGGTGTCGGTCAATTATTACCGCGCCTGGACGCCCGACCCGGGCCAGATGGCGATGTGGGCGGCCGAGGCGGGGAAGCCCTTCATGGTGACGGAGCACTACGCCAAGGGTGCCGACAGCGGCATGGGAAACACCGGGGGCGCCGGCTGGCTCGTGAAGACGCAACAGGACCGCGGTCGCTTCTACCAGAACTTCGCCCTGGGGCTGCTCGGGTCACGGAACTGCGTCGGCTGGCACTGGCACCGCTACGCCGACAACGACCCCGACGACAAGAAGGTGGATCCCTCGAATCGCGATTCGAACAAGGGGATCGTGTCGGCCCGCTACGAGCCCTGGCAGCCGCTGCTCGCGGAGATGACGGCCTTCAATCGGCGGGTCTACGGCATCGTCGCCTGGCTCGACGCGCGCGGCGCGGCGCGGTCCCCGGAGGCCGGCCGATGACGCCCGGAGCGCCGGTTTGCCGCGGCCCGCTCGCGACGGCGATGGCGCTCGCCTGCGCGTGGGCCGTCGCGGCCGACAAGCCCAGGCAGGTCGTCTTTCCCGACGACGTCCGCGTGGAGCGCGACGTGGCCTACCTGCCTTCCGACCGCAGCCAGAAGGCCGACCTCTATTTTCCCGAGGGCGTGCCGCCCGGGCGACGGCTGCCGGTCGTGATCATCATCCACGGCGGCGGCTTCAACGACGGCAACAAGGACCGGCGCCGCGAGATCAACATCGGCTCGAACCTCGCCCGTCGGGGCTACGTCGGCATGAGCATCGACTACAAGCTGTGGAACAAGGGGGTGCAGTCGCCCACCTGGCCGCAGAGCCTCCACGATGCCAAGACCGCCGTGCTCTGGCTCCGAGCGAATGCCGATCGGCTGGGGATCGATCCCGACCGCATCGGGGCCATCGGCTGCTCGGCCGGGGGCAATCTCGCGTCGATGCTCGCGGTCACCGGCCCCGATGACGGACTGGAGCCGCCGGGGGCGGGTGCGGCGTCGTCCCGCGTGCAGTGCGCGGTCGATTTGTACGGCGCCGTGGACCTCCTCGGCTACCACGACATGAAGATGTTCCTCAAGACCCGCGCGGAGGACCCCGAGAGCTACCGGAAGGCCTCGCCGACCACCTACTGCACCGCCGACGACGCCCCGATCCTGCTCGTCCACGGCACCGGCGACGAGACCGTGAACGTGCGCCAGAGCGAGACCTTCGCGAAGGCGCTCGCTGCGGGCGGCGTGGAGCACGAATTGATCCTGGTTCCCGACGGCCCCCACACCTTCGACCTCGACTACGAGGCCTTCGACGTGAAGACCCCCGTGTTCGCGTTTCTCGACAAGCACCTCAAGCGTCCCTGATCGAAGCGTTTCTGATCCGCCCATCCCGCCCCCGGACCGACCGCATGTCCACGCAGCCCCTCCGCGGCATCAAGGTGCTCGACCTGACCCGCGTCCTCGCCGGGCCCTTCTGCACGATGGTGCTGGCCGACCTGGGCGCCGACGTGGTGAAGGTGGAGCGGCCGGACGGCGGCGACGACGGCCGGCACTTCGGGCCGTTCCTGCCCAGCGGCGAGAGCGGCTATTTCGCGAGCGTCAACCGCGGCAAGCGGAGCATCGCCCTCGACCTCAAGGATCCCGCCGACCGCGACGTGTTCCTGTCGCTTGCCGACAAGGCCGACGTGCTCGTGGAGAATTTCCGGCCGGGGGCGATGGAGCGGCTGGGACTGGGGAGCGAGCTGCTGCGCGGCCGCAATCCAGGCCTCGTCTACGCCTCGGTCACGGGTTTCGGCCGCTCCGGCCCGGACGCGGGGCAGGCGGCCTACGACGTGATCGTGCAGGCCCGCAGCGGCCTCATGAGCGTGACCGGTCACGATTCTGAGGAGCCGGTGCGGGTCGGATCGTCGATCAGCGACATCCTCGCCGGGCTGTATGCGGCGATCGGCGTGTGCGCGAGCCTCCGCGAACGGGATCGGACCGGGCAGGGGGCCGACCTCGACCTGGCGATGCTCGACTGCTCGGTGAGCATCCTCGAGAACGCCATCGCCCGGTTCGTGGTGTCCGGCCGCGTGCCGGAGCCCCTGGGGACTCGTCATCCGTCGATCGCCCCGTTCGCCGCGTTTCGGGCCCGGGACGGAGCGCTGGTGATCGCGGCCGGCAACGACCAGCTCTGGCAGGTGCTGTGCGAGGTGATGGGGGCCCCGGAGTTGCTGGCGGATCCGCTGCTGGCGAGCAACCGCTCCCGGGCCGATCACGCCCAGCACCTCGAGCACGAGATCAACGTGCGGCTGGCGGCGAAGCCCGTCGCCGATTGGCTCGCGATCCTGGGAGCGGCCGGCGTGCCCTGCGGGCCGATCAACGATCTCTCCCACGTGCTCGCGGACCCACAGCTCCGCGATCGGGGGATGTGGCATACGCTCCACGACGCGGACGGCTACGAACTGCTGACGGCCGGCACCCCCTTCCGCATCGACGGCGAGAAGCCCCCGCTCGACCCGCGCTGGCCCCGGCTGGGGGCCGACGGCGCCGCCGTGCTCGCCGAGTGGGGCGTGAGCCGCGACGGCACCGAGTCGCGGCAGACCAGGCCCGAAATCCGATCCGCTGGCTGAAATATCCTCCAAAACGCCTTACGCAGAGCGTTGGGAGTTGTATACAATGCGTCGTGTCGCCGTCGAAATGCGGAAGACCGCACACGGGGCGAGGGTCGACCGCGCTGGGGGTGGAATCGCCATGGTACATGCAGTCCGGAGTTCGATTCGCCGCGCCTTCACGCTCGTCGAGTTGCTCGTCGTGATCGCGATCATCGCCGTCTTGATCGGCCTGCTCCTGCCCGCGGTGCAGTCGGCCCGCGAGGCGGCCCGACGGACCAGTTGCGTGAACAATCTCAAGCAGAACGGCCTGGCGATCCTCGTGCACGAGAACACCAAGCGGCGACTACCGGCAGGCTTCCAGTTCGTGTCCGGGGGCAGTAGCCGGGCCATGTGGGGCTGGGGCGTCTTCATCCTGCCCTACGCTGAAAACACGCAGATTTACGATGCCCTGGACGTGTCCGACAACGAGCTCGACTCGTACCTGCCGACACCTCCCACGCCTGCGATCCGCCAGGCGCTGCAGACCAGGATTTCCATGTACCGCTGCGCGTCCGACAACACGGGCGACCTCAACAATCTCTCCGACTTCGGCACCAAGGCGCCGCTATCCTCCGGCTTCTTCCTCGCCACCAGCAACTACGTCGGCAGCGCGGCCGACGGCGCAAAGAACACGGCTGGCAGTGCGTCCAACGGTCCCAACAACGCCAACGATTCGAACGGGCTGTTCTTCGGGTGGAACAAGACCGACTCCGGAGGCGGCCTGCTCGGACTCAAGCTGTCGCAGGTCACCGACGGGCTCTCGAAGACGTTGATGGTCGGTGAGCGCTGCGGCGCCACGGATGCCGGGTCGGCGACGGCCGGCAACGGCAGTTTTGCGGCAGTCTGGGCGGGCAACGGCAGGCCCATCGGCGGCACCTCGATCAACGGTGCCGGACGCTGCCTCGGCCGTACGGCCGGCCCCGGCTATCCGTGGTCCGGCGCGAACTCGGTGTTCATCAACGACTTCTCGTCGAATTACAACGGCAAATACTTCAACAGCTGGCACAAGGGCGGGGCGAACTTCCTGTTCGGTGACGGCGGCGTGGCGTATCTCACCGACTCAACCGACGCCCTGGTCCTGTGTGCCATGGCCCATCGCGGCGATGGCGTGGCGCAGAGCGCCCGCTAGTCGACGTGCAGTCACGATTGGGAGATGCCCCGATGCCCCACGGCCGTTCGATCTCCGCTCGTCGTGGCCGCCTTGGGGGTGGGATTTCGGGTGCGATCATGCTCGCGGCGGCGGTCGTGACCGGCTGCGGACTGCGGATCACCGAGGTGTCCGGCACGGTCCGGGTGGACGGCAAGCCGGCCAAGGGCCTGCAGGTGGTCTTCCAGCCGGAGAAGGAGGGGCTGCCGCGGGCGCTGGCCACGACCGACGCGCAGGGCATGTACCGGCTCGTGCGGCAGGGCCCGGGCAACAAAACGGGCGCGGCTGCGGGACGCTATCGCGTGAGGTTGGCCGCCGACAACGACGATCCCGCCGCGCCGCGCATTCCCGACCGCTATAACGCGAAGTCCGACCTCACCTACGAGGTCAAGGCGGGTGCGGCCAACACGTTCGACGTCGACATCACGACGAAATGAGCCTGCCCCTGCTCCCGGCTCCGCTCCGCACAAGGAACTACAGCACGACCTGGCACATCGCGGCCCCGACGATCGTCATCGCCAGCCCCCAGGCGAGCCCCTGGCGGTAGAGGACCCGGCGGGTGGCTTCGTCGGGACAGGCCGCCACGCACAGGGCGCCGATCGTCGACACGCTCGACACGTCGACGATGTTGCTGCCCACGTTGACGGCCGTGGCCGCGGCGAGCATCCGGTCGGGGTCCGCGGTGCCCCCCATGTGGCCCAGCACGTCGGGCACCACCGGCAGAAACGTGGGCAGCACCACGCCAGAGGTGCTCGAGAACACCGACACGAGGCCCGTGAGTCCAGCCAGCCAGGCGGGAAGCGAACGCGGCGTGGCGCAGGCGGCGATCCAGCGGCTGAAGATGTCGAGGCCGCCGGTCTGCTCGCAGAGCGCCACGAGCATGCTCACGCCGCACACCATGAGGATCACACCCCAGGGCATCGTCCGCAGCGCCGCCCGTTCCTCCCCCGCCCCGCCCAGCAGCAGGAGCGTGGCGGCCGTGAACGCGGCGAAGCCCACGTGCATGCCCAGGAAGACGGTGCCGACGACCACGCCGCCGATCGCCAGGAGCGTGGCGACGTGGTGCGTCGCAACTCGGGAAGATGTCGTCTCGGGGTGGTCGGCCACGGCCGCGTGAGCGACCGCGGTGACAGGTGACCCGGACCGCCATCGGTTCAGCGCGAGCCAGGCACCGCCCGCCACCAGGGCGTTGACGAGGGCGTTCATCCCGAATGTGTAGCCCGCGTGGCCGGCGAGGCCCATCGCGGCGAGTTTTTCGTCGGCGATCACGCCCATCGGACTGACCGGCGAGAGCGTGCCGGCGATCGCACCGTGGCCCACCATGACCATCATCAAGAGTGGCGAGAGGCCCGACCGACCCGCCGCGGCCATGGCCGGAGCCGCCAGCAGTGCCGCGGTCGGGACGTTGCCCGCCCCCGCCGCCGACACGGCGGTCGCCAGCAGGAAGAACGCGGGCGGCAGCAGGGCGGGCCGCGACCGGCAGAGACGCTCCGCGGCCCGGGTGACCAGGCCGAGCGTGCCATTGCCTGCGGCGATCGCGAACAGCAGCGTGACTCCCGCGAGCGTGAGGAACAGGTCGGCGGGGAACCAGCCCGCCATGGCCTTGGCCGCGAACGCCTCGTGGCCGAGCCAGGGGGCCACCCACCCGCCCAGGATCCAGGTCAGGGCGATGGCCAGCAGGCCGACGTTCGCGTTCGTCGCGCAACTGACCGCCACCACCACCACGAGCGCCGCGATGCTGATCCCGGCGAGCGTCATCCGCGGCGCCCCCGGCCGCCCATCGTCACCGGCGGCGGCGAAGCATCGCGGCCGCCACCAGGCCCGCCGACAGGAGCGCCACCGAGGTCGACGGCTCGGGCACCGCCGTGAAGACGAGGAACACGTCCTCGCCATCGTTCGTGATGCTGAACGATCCCTGCGTCGTCAGGTTCAGCGCGTTCGTGCCCGAATCGAGAAACGAGGCGTTGTTGATCGTGTAGTTCGCCACGGTCGACGTGCCGGCGCCGGAGAAGTCGGCGATCTTCCATGAATGGCTGGACGTCCAGAACGGATCGGACCAGAGGACCGTCGAGGATTGGGAGTTGCCGACAGAGTACTGGAAGTTCAGCGTGATCGTCGCCCCGCTCGCGATCGTGAGGTTGCCGCCGTTCACCCGCGTCTGCGAGTAGCCCAGCGTCGCCCCCGCGTCGCCGGCGGCATCGGTGTTGGCGAGCAGATACCACTGCGTCGTCGACGCGGCGTCGACCGTCAGCCCCTTGCCGAACGTCAGGGCGCTGGCTCCGAGCCCGTCCTGCAGCGACAGCGTCGCCGCCCCGGGCAGCGAACTCACCGAGTTGACCGTGCCGTTGCCGCCGAGCGTCGCCCCGGCGGCGACCGTCACGGTGCTGTCGTTGGTGATCGAGCCGTTGACACGGAGGCTGCCGGCCGAAATGGTCGTGGGGCCGGCGTAGGTGTTGGTGCCCTCGAGCGTCTTGGTGCCGTTGCCGGCCATCGTCAGGCCGCCGGGACCGCTCAGGTCGCCCGCCAGCACGAGCCGATTCGAGCCGTTGGGCGAGCTGCCCGTCAGGGACTGCGTCAGCACGATGTCGTTCGTGACGACCGAGGTGCCGCGATCGAGCCGGGCGGCGATCACCGAGTTGGCGCCATCGACCGAGATCACGCCCGCCCCGGTGACGGTGCCGCCGTGGAGCATCAGCACCGCCCCATTCAGCGAGACGGGCCCTTCCCAGGCACTCTCGACCCCGGCGCCGCCCACGTTCTTCTGGGCGCCGCTGAGCACGAGCCCGCCACCCACCACGTCGAGCTCCAGCGGCGCCGTGTTCTGCGTACCGAAGGCCCCCGACAGGGTGAGCGTTCCACTCGAGGTCTTCGTGAATCGTGCGCTCGAGCCACCGGTGATGGCACCGGTGAGCGTCGCATTCGCCGCCGCCTCGACCGTCATGCCGCCACTTCCCACGCCGAGCGGCGACGTCACCGATCCGGTCGTGACCGCGAGCGTGGCGTTGTCGAAGGTCACGCTCGCGCTCCCCAGGGCGGACGCATGCGCCGCCACCACCGTGCCCCCGGTGATGCTGCCCCCGGAGACGAAGGCGTTCGACGCCGAGAGCACGAGCACGCCGGCACCGCTCTTCACGAGCGACGCAGCCGCGAGCGACCCGCCGCCGAGCGACACGGTGCCCGACGCGTTCGTGACGTTCAACGACCCGGCTGAGATGCCGCCCGCATCGACCACCACGTCGGCCGCGCTCGAAAAATACGCATTGTCACCGGCGACGAAGGCCTCGGCGGAGCCGGTGTTGTCCTTGAGCCAGTCGGTCGACGTGGTGTTCCAGGTGCCGGACGCGCCGCCGTTCCAGTACATGTTCCACGCGCCGCCGCCGGTCGTGCCGATCAGCGACAGGTCGGCGGCCGAAACGCTCGTGGAGATCCACTTGAACTTCGGGCTGCTTGCCCCGCCGGTGGCACCCAGCGGCACGATCTTGAAGTTCACCGTCGTGCCGGCAGCGACGTTGTAGGGCGCCGAACCGGACACGAACGCGGTATTGAGGCTGAACAGACCGCCCACCGTGGGCGTGCTGAACGCGCTGCCCACCTGCGACCAGGCGCTCGTGCCACCGGAACCGACCGTCTGGGCCCACAACTCGACCGACGTCGGCGGGCCGGTGCCTTCGGGCGAGACCTGGCCGATGGTTCCCGACTGGAACAACTGGGTGATCGAGGCCGTCGTCCGCGGGCTCGTGGTGAACGTGAAGTCGAACGCCTGCGTGGTCATCGCCGCCGGGTTGACTGTGGACGAGTTCAGGAGGTTCACCAACCGCCATCCAGTGGAGGACGTACTGGCGTTCGAGAGCGTGCCCTTTCCGATCGCCGAGACCGTCAGTCCGCTGGCCGCAGAGCCGAAGACGGGGGCGGTGGTGGCGCCGCCCGTGGGGATGTCCCAACTGACGAGCGTGTCGGCGCGAAGGTCCGAGCACGACACCATGACGAGCGCGGCGAGCGCGACGTGCCTCCGCCAAGCCGCGATCGGTCGCCACGTCAGTCGGCCCCACCGCACGATCGTCGCCATGGCCTGTCCCCCCCTCGTGTCACCCGGTCGCGGGTCCCGCACCGTTGCGTACCACCCAGTCCCCAAAGATGTATGCAATCTTTGTTAGGGTTGTGTGAGGACGGTCCGCGGGGCCGCCGGCGCCGTCCTGGGGGGCCAAAAAAGCCCCGCGGCAAGCGAAAAACGCGGGCTGCCGGCGGTCGCCGGCAGGGGGGCACCAGGCCGGGGTTCAGCCGGGCAGCGGTCGCTTCAGCGCCGGCGCCGCCGGCGGGCCCAGCAGGCGAGCAATCCGGCCGCCGCCGCCAGCGCGGCGGTCGACGGCTCGGGCGACACCACGAGCGTCAACTGCGGGGCGTAGGAACCGTCGCCGTATTCCGCGCTGCGGATGCTCAGCCACTGGGAGGCGTCGACGTCGCCGTCGAAGCGGATCTGCCGCGCGACGAGGAAGCTGAAGGTCGTCTCGCCCTTGCTCAGCCGGTCCAGCACCCAGTCGCTGACGTCGATCGACAGCCATCCCTCGGTCGACGACGCGGCGAACTGGCCCACGATCTCCGCCGACGTGCCCACGTTGGTGACGTAGTTCTGGTCGATCGTGGAGATCGTCGCCGCGGGCTGGCCGAGGTTCGGGGCGGTGTTCCAGGTGATGCTCGACTGGCTCCAGGTGCTGCTCGTGATGCCGTAGACGTGCGTGATGATGCCCGCCGAGCCCGAGGTCACGGCGCCCGGGTCGCGGGCGTAGATGCTCAGGGTCGCCTCCTGGAGCCGTTGCGTGGTGTCGGTGATCGTGGCGGCGAACTTGAGGTAGGCCACGTTGCGCTGCGCAGCGGTGGTGCCGCTGTTCTGCACGAGCAGTTCGGTGCCGTTGAAGGTGGTGGTGCCCGAGGCCTGGTTCACGTAGGCGTCGGCGCTGGCAAGCAGGGTCGTCCTGGTCGAGCCGACGAAGGAGGGCACGCGCACGAGCACCACGCCCCCCGGATCGGCGTCGACGGTGATGGTGCGGTTGGAGCCCACCGTGATCGACTGGCTGATGTCGCCCTGGTGCAGGTTGCTGACCTGCTTCACGGTCACCACCGAGCCTTCGGGAGTGCTCCACGGGCTGAGATCGATCGTCAGCGACGTGCCGGAGGTGAGGTTGGCGTTGGCCGCGAGGACGTAGCGGGTGCCGGTGGTGGCGTTGAGGGCCGCCGCCAGGCTGATCACGGTGCCCGAGATCGTGGGCTTGGCGAGCAGCGAGTTGCCGGTGAAGCCCTCGGCGAAAAGCTGATGCACCATCGCCGACCGGGAGGCACCGCCGACCGTGCCGCTGGTGCTCTGCCAGTGGACGCCGTTGTTGGCACCGCCGGAGTTCGAGAACTTGAAGAGGTAGAGGCCGTCGGCGCCGGCATTGGCGAGGTTGACGTCGATCTGCCCAAGCCGGCTCGACATCGCGAGGCTGTCGGGCGTGTAGCTGCTCGTGGCGTAATCGGCGCTCGTCCGCGTGTTGTACTCCGAGAGCGTGAACGAATACTGGTCGGCCTGGCCGCCGGTCTGGGCGTTCACGTCGGCGATCGCCCCCTCGAGCTTCGTGCCGAAGGTCGTGGGGCTGCTGCCGTAGTTGTGGTAGTCGTATTGGTTGAACAGTTGGTAGCCGGGCACCGCCGTGGCGCTGAGGACGGGCGTGTTGCGGTAGGCCAGCAGCGTGTCGCCCCAGTCGCCGCCCGTGCCCGACGGCGTGAGCGTCGGGCCGTTCGTCACGGGCGCCGACACCTTCGCCACCAGGTTCTTGCCGAACGTGCTGTTGACGTCGGCCACGGCTGCCTGCACGGCATCGGCTCCGTACTGCACCATCTGGATCCACTGGGCCTGCGTGAGGGTGCCGGTGGAATAGAGGTCGGGCTCGTTGAAGAACTGGAAGGTCGAGACGTCGTTGTAGCGGGCCCGGATGTAGGCCTGGGCGTACCACTGCTGCCAGCCCAGCCAGCGAGCCTGCCAGTCGGAGGCCGAGTTCGAGGCGGCCGTGGCCGGCCAGGGATACGTGTTCGGCGACCGCTGCATCACCACCAGCGACGTGCCGCCCGCCCCGCGGATGGTGGAGTCGGCGAACTCCATGTCGATCGTGTTGGCTCCGTAGTCGATCGACTGGGAGTAATACGAGTTGTAGGCGGTGCTCCACCGGATGTAGGTGGTGTTGGTACCGCTGGCCCGCAGGGCCGCCCGCTGCGACTCGAAGAGCGCCTGCGTGGTGGCGTCGAGCGCGGCATTCGTGCTCGAGCGGAACAGGGAGTCGGGGGTGATCGTCGCCGGGGCCGAAAACAGCCGGCCGCCGTTGGCGCCCGAATATCGCCACCACGAGGCGGTCTGGTTGTTGGTGAAATCGCCGGAGTTGTAGCCGATCGTGGCCGGGGTCGCGCCAACCACCGATCCAGAGAGCACGACGCTCTGGGCGGCCACAGGACCGCCGCTCAGCGCCGCGAGCAGGCATCCGAGGCCCCACCGACACGCGGTGCGGCGGCAGACGGTTACGGGCGTCACTCTAATTGTATACATCAAAAAGTAGGCTGTATTCTAAGGCATGTACGGCCGGTTGTCGCGTCCCGCCGCGTGTCGCCGGCCTCCCGGGGCCGACGGTCATGCGGGGCCCGTTTCCGTCAGGTCCCGGCCGTCCTCATCAATTCCTCACATACCGCCGACATGCTGCGTGAGGCGGTTGGACGCGCCCTGCCAGGGGGGCCTCGCGGCGATGGGTCGCCGGCCTCCGCCGTCCTCGCGGGCCAAGCCCATGCACGGCACGATCGGAAACACTTGGTCGAAGATCGCCGCGGCGGTGCTCGGCGCCGTGCTCCTGCTGCCCGCCCCGGCGCGGGGCGTGATCATCGACACGCTCGACGGCTCGGGAAACACGTCCGCGCCGGGCGATGATCCCGGCTGGGCCAACCTGGGCACCGTGAACAACGGCAGCGCCGTCTACCTCGGCAATCGCTGGGTGCTGACGGCGAATCACGTGGGCTCCGGAAGCACCACGCTCAGCGGCACGACCTACGCGGCGGTGCCAGGCAGCAACGTGATCATCACGAACAACGGGACCCCGGGCCGCACCGCGAACACCGACCTGCTCATGTATCGGCTCGCGACGAATCCCGGCCTGCCCGCGCTCACGATCGCCGCCACGACGCCCCAGACGGCCGATCCCGTGACGCTGATCGGGGCGGGGCGGGATCGCGGCGCCTTCCAGACCTGGTTCGTGAACGTCCTCACCACGCCCTACACGTGGACGGTGGACAATGTGAGTCCCAACGCGGCGGGCTACTTCTGGGGGTCGACGCGCACGATGCGCTGGGGCACGAACGCCGTCTCGGGCTCCAGCGCCTGGATCGACTACAACCCCGGCTTCTTCGTGAGCGCCTACACCTTCACGACCACGTTCGACGACTTGGGCGGCCCGTCCACCGAGGCCCAGGCGGCCGTGGGCGACTCCGGGGGCGCGGTGTTTTTCAAGAACGGCGCCTCGTGGGAATTGGGCGGCATCATGCTGGCGGTCGATGCCTACAGCGGCCAGCCCGCGGGCACCGCCGTGTTCGGCAACAACACGTATGCGGCGGACCTGTCCTTCTATCGCTCGCAAATCGTGAGCATCGTGCCCGAACCGTCGGCCTTCGCGCTGGCGATCGCCGGCGTGGTGGGCGGCGGCCTGACATGGCTTCGCCGGCGGCGGTGACGGTCTCCGTCCAGACCAGCCCGGCCAGATGATGACTCCGCGGCAATCCGCGGAAATCCGTGGAAAAACAGCGCCCGGCCCGTGAAAATGGGGGCTTTGGGGGCGTGGGGGCCGGCTTCTCGAGCCCGACCCCGGCGCAGGCCGCTCTCACCAAAACAGGGACCGTCTCACCAAATTGGTGAGGCGCACTAAATCAGTGAGCGCCTCACCATTGTGGTGAGGCTGCACCGACCCTCTGGACCGCGAACGGTCGGCCAGACCGCAGGCCATGCACGGCCACGGACCGCCGGCAAACCCGCAGAAAACCCGCGAAATCGCCGGAAAATGCCTGTTTTTGTGATGTCTGTTGCTGTGCCGGTCCGCAGTCTCCCTGGCGCACGGAGGTCGCCGGGTGCGATACGAACGCACCCTCTAGGGGGTAAGGAAGGCACTCCCTGTGCCAATCGGCCCGCAAAACACCTGCGAAGGCATGATGTTTTGAAAAACAAGGTCTTTTTGACCATGAGCCAGTGAAACCCGCGACCACGCCGACTCACATGTTCGGTGGGCTCGCGGGGCCTCCGACCGCCTGGTCGACCGCTTGGTTGACCAATCGGTTCGGTTTCGGGTCGGTTCCGGGGTTTGTGGACGGGCTTTCCCGGGTCAGCGAGCCATGCCCCAGTCAACCAGCCATGCCGGCAGCCTGACGCGGGCCGCGGTCCGCGACCTCGACCGCCGGGCGCTCGAGGAGTTCGGCCTGCCCGGGGTCGTGCTCATGGAGAACGCCGGACGCGGCGCGGCCGAACTCGTCGCGCGGCTCTGGCCCGGCACCGGGCCCGTGGCGATCGCCTGCGGCCGTGGCAACAACGGCGGCGACGGGTTCGTGGTCGCCCGGCACCTCGAACTCCTCGGCCGCACGGTGCGGCTGCTCCTCGCCGCCGAGCCGGCCGCGATCGCCGGCGATGCCGCGATCATGCTCGCCGTCGCCACGCGGTCGGGCATCCCGACCGTGCCGCTCGCGGCGGCGGATGCCGCGGCCTGGCGCGAGCACCTCGCGGCCGCCGCGATCGTGGGCGACGCCCTGCTCGGCACCGGCGCGACCGGCGCACCGCGGGGTGCCGTCGCCACCGCCATCGACGCCATCGCGGCCTGGCGCACCGCCACGCCGTCGGGCCGCGTGCTGGCCGTCGACCTGCCCTCCGGCCTCGACTGCGACTCGGGTCTTGCCGCCGGCGCGTGCGTGAGGGCCGACGCCACGGCCACGTTCGTGGCGCCGAAGCGAGGCTTCGGGCATCCCGGGGCCGCCAGCTTCACCGGTGCCGTCCACGTCGTCGGCATCGGCGCGCCGCGGACCTTGCTCGAGGCGTTCGGCGTGGCGTGACGGCCGCTCACCCCGGGCGGCGGGGCGCGGACCGCAGGAAGCCGTAGTTCTCCAGCCGCATCCGCTCGAGCAGCCCGGCCACGGTCTCGGCCGGCACGCCGTAGATGTCGAGCACACGGTCGAAGATCGACAGCGCCGTCTCGAACTCCTCCGGGATCACCTCGTCGGCGCCCAGGGCCTTGAGCTCGTCGACCTCCGAGACATATTCCGTGCGGGCGATGATCCGCACGGCCGGCGCCAGGTCCCGGGCCATCCGCACGCTCCGCCGCGTGCTGGCCGGGTCGGAGATCGCCACCACGTAGGCCCGGGCCCGGGCGATGCCGGCGTGCTCGAGCACGGTGGCGCGGGTGCAGTCGCCGTAGTGGATGTCGAGGCCGTGGGCCAGCTCGCGGCGGACCGTCTGCGGGTTGAGCTCGAGCACCACGTGGCGCACGCCGAACTCGGTGAGCGCCGTGGCGAGGTTGCGGCCGTTCAGGCCGAAGCCGGCGATGATCACGTGGTCGGCGAGGTCGGGACGGCCGCCGCCGGACTTCTCCTCGCCCAGCCAGCGGCCGCACCAGCGGGTGGCGGCGAGGCGGTCGAGCCACCCCGGCAGTGCCGCGGTCACCAGCGGCGTGGCCGCCATCGAGAGCACGGCGGCCGCGAGGAACAGCTGGGAGTCGTGGGCGTCGAGCAGGCCCGCCTCGGCGCCCCGCGAGCCGAGCACGAACGAGAACTCCCCGACCTGCGCGATCGTGCCGCCGGCCAGGAGCGCCGTCCGCGGCAGGAATCCGGCGGCGATCGCCGGCAGCGCCGTGGCGGCGGTCTTGGCCAGGAAGATCGCCACGACCGTGATCGCCACCAGGCCCGGATGCTCGGCCAGCTCCCGGGCGTCGAGCAGCATCCCGACCGACACGAAGAACAGGCTGGAGAGCGTGTCGCGGAACGGCAGCACCTCCGTGAACGCCTGGTGGCCGTATTCGCTCTCCGAGAGCAACAGTCCCGCCAGGAAGGCGCCCAGCGCCAGCGACAGGCCGGCGCGGGCCGTGATCGCCGCGGTGCCCAGGCAGATGAGCACGATCGTCATCAGGAACAGCTCGCGGTTCCGCAGCCGGACGACCTCGTGGAGCACCCGCGGGATCACGAGCCGGCCGACGACCACGACCGCCAGCACGACCGCGATGCCGGCGGCCACCGAGGCGGCCGGCGACGCGAACAGGGGCTGGGGGGCGTGCGGGTCGGCGGCGACCGCCTGCGGCTCGACGCCGGCCGCCCGCGCCAACAGCGGCACGGCGAGCATCGCCGCCACCACCAGCAGGTCCTGGAGCAGCAGGACGGCGATGGCGAGCCGGCCGTGGGGCGCGCTCGTGGCGTTCGAGTCGGACAACAGCTTGAGCACGATCGCCGTGCTCGACATCGCCACGAGCAGCCCGGCGAAGACGGCCTGCGGCAGGGTGCCGAGATACCACCAGGTGGCGGCGGCCACGATGGCCGTCGTGCCCAGGATCTGCGGCAGCCCCACCCGCAGCATCGCCGGCAGCATGCCGACCAGTCGCGACATCGAGAACTCGAGGCCCACGGTGAACAGCAGCACCACCACGCCGATCTCGGCCAGGAGCCGCACGCTCTCCACGTCGGCCACGAGCGACAGCCCCGAGGGGCCGACCATCACCCCGGCCACGAGCAGACCCACCACGCTCGGCAGGCGGGCGAGGCCGAACAGGAACACGACCGTGGCCGCGACCGCGAACACGACGACGAGGTCGGTGAGGAGCATCCGCCGCTCCGGGTGCTCGGCCAGGGCCTGCCGCTTGGCCCGCTTGATGAGCTCGAACTTGTAGATCTCCGTGCCCTTGCCGAACCGGGCCCCGCCGATCCGCTCGGCGAACAGGTCCTGGAACCAGGGGTCGGC
>JBJTIV010000086.1:0-15474 GCA_046095145.1 Planctomycetaceae bacterium | reverse complement strand
TGCCGTGGATCTGCAAGCCGATCACCCCGCTGGTGGCGATGCCGGGGTCGGCCTCGGTGTAGTCGACCGTCTCGACGCCGTTGAGAAACAGCCGGATCCGCGGGCCCTGGGCGAGGATCCGGTAGTGGTTCCAGTCGCCGGGCTTGGAGGCCCCGGCGACGACGTCCGCCGCCGGCCTGGCGAGCACGCGGTTGCGTCGTGACTGGTCGTAGAGGGCTCCCTCGAAGCCCCTGCCGAAGTCCGCCTGGTAGCCGCTCACATCGCGGTCGCGCGGCAGCCGCTCGCTGCGGAACTGGATGCCGGAGTTCACGAAACCCTCGGTACCCTCGAGCTTGATCGACAGTCGCAGGTCGAAGTCGCCGAACGACCGCTCCGTGCAGAGGAAGTCGCTGCGCTCCTGCAGGACGTCGGTCGATCCCCCCACGATCGCTCCGTCCACGATCTTCCACACGCCGTCGACGTCGCCCTCCCAGCCGGCGAACGTGCGGCCGTCGAACAGGGGCTCACGATCGGCGGCCCGGGCGGGGCCGGGTCCGGTCAGGCAGGCGCCGAGCAGGGTGGCGGCGAGAGCCGCGCGGATCAGGCCCACGGGTCCCTCTCCGGGCGGGCGCGGAGCCGGTTGGCCTCGTGATCGGGCCCGGACGGCGTGGTGAAGGTCTCGGTGGCGGGGTCGAAGGAGAGCGGCCGCCCGAGGATCCAGGCCACGGCCGCGGCGTGGCCGGCGGCGTGCGACGTCCGCATGATGTCGGCGTTACAGGCGGTGGGCCGGCGCGACTTCACGCAGTCGAAAAAATCCCGCGCGTGGGCGGCGGCGTCGAGTCCGCGGACCCGCTTGACCGCCTCCGGGATCGACGCGGCGAGCGACTCGGGGCCGGCGTCGATGGCCCCCTCGTCACCGGTCGAGACCCAGCCCTTCGTGCCCACGAACTTCACCGGACAGGTGCCGAGCGCCGTGTTCCACCGCGGGCCGCGGTCCCCGAACGGCGCGGGCAGGAAATCGAGGATCAACTGCACGCCGTTGGCGTAGCGGCAGGTGATGTTGTCGGCGGAGGGCACGAACTCCACCGGGGTCGTGCCGTCGGCGTCGTTGGCCCACTGGCAGAGATCCACGGTGTGGGCGCCCCATTCCATCAGCCGCGCGCCCGCATCGAAATCGAAGTAGCCCCGCCACTTGCCGTTGACGTAGGCCTCGTTGTAGGGCCGCCAGGGGGCGGGACCGAGCCAGAGGTTCCAGTCGCAGGTGTCACGGTCGGGCGTGGGCTGGGCCGGCAGCCAGTCGTTGCGGAGCTGGGGCATGTACACGGACGCATGCAGCTCCGTGAGCCGCCCGAGCGCGCCCTTCCGGGCGAGATCGACCGCGTGGATGAAATTCGCCACGCTGCGGCGCTGGGTGCCGGCCTGGAAGATGCGGCCGGTCCGGTGCATCGTCTCGGCGATCTGCCGGCAGATGTCGATCGTCAGCCCGCAGGGCTTTTCGCAGTAGACATCCTTGCCCGCCGTGGCGGCCGCGATGGCGGCGGGCCCGTGCCAGCGATCGCCGGTCGCCACCAGCACGCAGTCGATGTCGTCACGGGCGAGAAGGTCGCGGAAGTCGCGATACGTCGCGCAGTCGGCCGTGCCGTAGTGGCCGTCGATGAGCTGCTTGCCGGCGTCGCGCCGACCCGCCTGCACGTCGGCGATCGCCACGCACTGCACGTCGGGCATCTTGAGCACTTCTCGGAGCACGTAGGTGCACCGCGGGCCGACGCCGATGGCTCCCAGCGTGAGCCGTTCGCTCGCCGCCGCGGCCTGCTCGAGGCCGAGCGCCCGGCCGCGGACGAAAGCCGGCGCGGCGACGGCGCCCAGGGCCAGGAGCGACCGCCGGGAGAGGATCGGACGAATGGACGCGGCGGCCGTGGCACGCGGCATGACGATACTCCGGCGGAGGCTGCCGCCACTTCGCTCCAGCCGCGTCCGCGCCGCATGGGAACCCTGCTCGGGGCCACAGCACGGGAGGCCGCAGCACGCGACTCCTTTCAGGCTATCAGACAGCCGCGACGCGCGTGCAGCCGCGACGCGCGTGGAGGAGTCACCTCGAGTCCCGCAGGCCCTCACGGCGTCGAGAGACACGGAATAGGTGGCTCACCGGCACGACGGGGATCGTACGAAAGGGCAACTCCCGGCCACACCCGGCCATCCGGCAGGGAAGCAGCGCGCGACGCCGCTCGTCTCGCGCCTCCCGTCGGCCGCCCCCATCGCGCACAATGCTCCTCGTTCGGCAGGTCGCGTTGCCGACACCGTCATACGACGCGGACGCGCGAAGGGTTGGCGTCGTTTCCCCGGCTGGCTTCCCACCGTGATGGCACACGAGATCCAGGCCGCGGGTTCGACGGGCTCGCGGGCCAAGACGTACCTGGCCGTCGATCTCGGCGGCTCGAGCGGCCGCGTCATGGCCGGTCACTTCGACGGGGCCACGCTCCGCATCGAGGAGGTCGCCCGCTTCCCCAACCACGGCGTGCAGCGAGCCGACGGCTGGCATTGGGACGTCGAGAGGCTGTGGAGCGGGATCACGCAGGGGCTCGCGGCCGCGGCCGGGCGGTTCGGTCCGCGGATCGTCTCCGTCGGCGTGGATACGTGGGGCGTGGACTACGTGCTCATCGACGCGGAGGGGCGGCCGCTCAACGAGCCCTGGATGTATCGCGACTCGCGCACCGATGGCCTCGTCGACAGGGCGGAGGGGCTCGCGGGCCCCGGCCGCATCTGGGGCCGCACGGGCATCCAGCCGCTGTTCTTCAACACGATCTACCAGCTGATGGCCGAGGCCGAGCGCAACGTCGCGGGCCTGCGGCAGGCCCGCGGTCTGCTCTTCATGCCCGATTTCATCAGCGTCCGGCTCTGCGGGGTGCGCGCCATCGAGCGGTCGATCGCCAGCACGTCGGGACTGCTCGTCGCCGGGACGGCCGAGTGGGATGTCGAGTTGGCGGCGACGCTGGGCATCCCCGCGGCGATCCTGGGGCCCGTGACCGAGCCGGCACGGATCCTGGGCGATGTGACCGCCGCGATCGCGGCCGAGACCGGACTGCGGGGCGTGAAGGTCGCCACCTGCGGAAGCCACGACACGGCCTCGGCCGTCGCCGGGGTGCCGGCGCGGTCGCGACCGCTGTTCATCAGCTCGGGCACGTGGTCGATCCTGGGGATCGAGCTGACCCGTCCGAGCATGGACGACACCACGCGTCGCGCGGGCTTCTCCAACGAGCAGGGTCTCGAGGGAACCACGCGGCTGCTGGCAAACATCGCCGGCATGTGGCTGCTCCAGGAGTGCTCCCGCGCCTGGAGCGAGCAGGGCAGGCCGATGGGCTATGCGGAGATGGCCGAGGCGGCGGCGACGTGCCGGGCCCCGGCCCTCATCGATCCCGATGCGGCCGAGTTTCAGAAGCCCTGCGACATGCCCGCCACGATCCGCCGCTGGGTGCGGGAGACCGGGCAGTCGCCTCCGGAGACGGATGCGGAGCTGATCCGCACGATCCTCGAGAGCCTGGCCCTGAAATACGGCCGGATGGTGCGACGGCTGGCGGGCCTCGTCCCGGAGATGCCGGACACCCTGCACATCGTGGGCGGCGGTTGCCAGAACAGGCTGCTCAACCAGCTGACGGCCGACGCCACCGGCTGGAGGGTGGAGGCCGGCCCGGTCGAGGCCACCGCCGCGGGCAACGTCCTCGCCCAGATGATGGCCTCCGGTGACGTCGCGTCGCTTGCCGAAGGGCGGGAACTCATGCGCCGCTCGTTCGCCCTGGAAGTCCACGAGCCCCGCGGCGAGCCCGAGTGGCGGGCCAAGGCGAAACGGTTCGACGAACTGCTCCCCACCTGACACCCCCGAAATCGTCCGCCCCATGTCGAGCACCCTGTTTCGCACCGCCGACGGCCGCAACCACGCGTTCGTGTTCGCCCTTGTCAGCTCCCTGTTTTTTTTGTGGGCGTTGTGCAACGGCATGATCGACGTGATGGACAAGCACTTCCAGGACTACCTGCACCTGACCAAGGCCCAGTCGGCGTGGGTGCAGTTCGCGCACTACCTCGGTTATTTCCTCATGGCCCTGCCGGCCGGCTGGATCGCCCGCACGCTGGGCTACAGGCGCGGCATCCTCGCCGGCCTGATGCTGGTGGCCGCCGGCTGCCTGTGGTTCATCCCCGCGACCACGATCTCGAGCTTCTGGGCCTTCCTGCTCGGTGTGTGCGTGATCTCCATGGGGCTGACCTTCTTGGAGACGATCGCCAACCCCTACACGACCGTCCTCGGGGACTCCCGCCAGGCCGCCGTCCGGATCAACATCGCGCAGAGCTTCAATGGCGTGGGGTGGATCCTGGGCCCGATCATCGGCGGGATGTTCTTCTACGCCGAACAGGGGGCCGAGGCCGCTCACCGGATGCTCTGGATCCCATACGCGGGCATCGCGGCGGCGGTCATGGTGCTGGCGGCGGTGTTCTGGTTCGTCAGGCTTCCGGAGGTCAGCCCCCCCGACGAGTACGCCGGCGCGGGCGAGGCTGCCGCTGCCGGCTCGATCTGGAGGCGGCCGCACTTCGCCCTGGCCGTTCCGGCCCAGTTCTTCTACGTCGCGGCGCAGGCCGGCATCTTCGCCTTCTTCATCAATTACGTCGTCTCCGAGGTGCCTGCCATCGGCGCAGGGTGGCAGGACAGCGTGTGGCTCGGTGGCCCGGCCGGCGTCTCCCGCCGGGATGGATCCTGGGTCATCAGCGAGCAGGGGGCCACGAAACTGCTCGCCTACTTCGGCTTCACGCTCTTCCTGCTCGGCCGGGCGACCGGCTCATGGATCCTGTCGCGGGTCCCCGCCGGACCCGTGATGGGCGCGTACGCGGCGGCCAACGTGCTCCTGATGGCGGCCGTGGCCCTCGATCTCGGCTGGCCGTCACTCGGCGCGCTGTGTGCGAGCTTCTTCTTCATGTCGATCATGTTCCCGACGATTTTCGCGCTCGGCATTCACGGGCTCGGCGAACAGTCGAAGACGGCCGCGTCGTTCATCGTGATGGCGATCATCGGCGGGGCCCTGGTCCCGAAGGTGATGGGCTGGGTCGGCGACCACCACGGGATGTCGAGGGCGTTCCTGGTGCCCATGGTGTGCTTCGCCGTCGTGTCCGCATACGGCTTCCTGTGGCCGACCCTCAGCGGCACCTCCCAGGCCGCACCCACCACCGCTGGCCCCGGCCACTGATCACGGACTCCCATGACCGACATCCCCGCCAGACTGATCCGTCTCTCCCGCGACATCGGCCGGGAGGATCGTCGTCTGGCCATCCTCGGCGAGGGCAACGTCAGTGCGGCTCTCGGTGACGGCACGTTCCTGGTGAAGGCCTCGGGGTCGAGCCTCGCCACCCTGGAAGCCGGCGACCTCACTCGCGTGCGCGGCGACGTGGTGATGACCGCGGTCGACGGCCCGGACATCGACGACCGCGGCGTCCGCGCCGTCCTCGAGGCGGCCCGGGTCGATCCCGCAGCCAAGCTGCCCTCGGTCGAAACCTTCATGCACGCGGTCTGCCTCGCGGAGGGCGGGGCGGCATGGGTGGGGCATTGCCATGCGGAATCCGTGCTGTCGATCCTGGCCACGCCCCATGGCGCGGAACCGTTTCAACGACACCTGTTCCCCGACTCGATCGTGGTCTGCGGCCGCCACGTGGCGGTCGTGCCCTATGTCGATCCCGGCGTGGACTTGGCCCGCGCCGTCAGGCGGGCGCTCGGGGCCCACGCGGCCACGCACGGCTCGGCCGCCAAGGTCGTCCTCCTGGAGAACCACGGCGCGGTCGCGCTCGGCGCCTCGGACCGGGAGGTTTTCAGCATCCTGCTGATGCTCGACAAGTGGGCGCGCATCCTGGGCAACACGCTGGCGCTCGGCGGCCCACGATTCCTGACGGAGCTCGCGAGCGACCGGATCGAGAGCCGTCCAGACGAGCACTTCCGCCGCGCCCGGATCGCCAGGGCGGAAGGCTGAGGAGCGACCCATCCCATCCCCGGATCCACTCATGAGCAATCATCCGACCATCGGCATCCGCCCCACCATCGACGGCCGTCTCGGCGGAGTCCGCGAGTCCCTCGAGGCGCAGACCATGGCCATGGCCCTGACCACGGCCCGCGTGCTGTCCGCCACGCTCCGCCACCACACCGGCGAGGAGGTGACGTGCGTGGTGGCCGATTCCTGCATCGGCGGAGTGGCCGAGGCCGCCGCGTGCGCCGCGAAATTCCGTCGCGAGAACGTGGGCGTGTCCCTCACGGTCACTCCCTGCTGGTGCTACGGATCGGAGACCATGGACATGGATCCCCACGTGCCCAAGGCCGTCTGGGGATTCAATGGCACCGAGCGGCCGGGAGCCGTCTATCTGGCCGCCGTGCTCGCCTCGCACACCCAGAAGGGCATCCCCGCCTTCGGGATCTACGGCCGGGATGTCCAGGACGCCGGCGACCAGCGCGTGCCGGCCGACGTCATGGACAAACTCCTGCGCTTCGCCCGGGCGGGAATGGCCGTCGCGACGATGCGCGGACGGGCCTATCTCGCGATGGGAGGCACGTCGATGGGCATCGGCGGATCGATCGTGGACCCCGCGTTTTTCGAGCAGTGGCTGGGCATGCGCGTCGAGTCGGTGGACATGTCGGAATTCATCCGCCGGATCGATCGCGGCATCTACGACCAGGCCGAGTTCGCCAGGGCCCTGACGTGGGTCAAGGCCGTGTGCAGGGAAGGCAGGGATTGGAACGCGCCCGACAAACGCCGCTCCCGCACGCACCTCGACGGCGAGTGGGAAACCAGCGTGAAGATGGCACTCATCGCCCGTGACCTGATGGTCGGCAACTCCGCGCTCGCCGCGGCCGGTTTCGGCGAGGAGGCGCAGGGCCATCACGCCATCGCCTCCGGCTTCCAGGGACAGCGGCAATGGACCGACCACATGCCGAACGGCGACTTCCTCGAGGCCATCCTGAATTCGTCCTTCGACTGGAACGGCCGCCGGGCCCCCTTCGTGGTGGCGACCGAGAACGACGCGCTCAACGGCGTTTGCATGCTCTTCGGGCTGTTGCTCACGAACACCGCCCAGGTGTTCGCCGACGTGCGCACCTATTGGAGTCCCGCTGCCATCGCCCGCGTGTCGGGGGAGAAGGTGCCGCCCGTCGCCGCCCAGGGACTGCTTCACCTGATCAACTCGGGTCCCGCCGCCCTGGATGGCTGCGGCCGGCAGGCCATCGACGGCAGGCCTGCCATCAAGCCATTCTGGGACGTTTCCGACGCGGAGGTCGCGGCCTGCCTCGAGGCGACCACCTGGCACCCCTCGATCACCGAGTATTTTCCCGGCGGCGGTTGGAGCACCCGCTTCGCCACCCGCGGGGGCATGCCGGCGACGATGTTCCGGCTCAACCTCGTGCGGGGCCTCGGTCCGGTCCTGCAGATCGCGGAGGGCGAGACGGTGGATCTTCCCGAGCGCGTGCATCGCGTCCTCGAGGAGCGCACGAACCCGACGTGGCCCACCACGTGGTTCGTGCCTCGCCTCACCGGCTCGGGCGCGTTTCGCGACACCTACTCGGTCATGAACCATTGGGGCGCGAACCACTGCGTGATGAGCCACGGCCACATCGGGGCCGATCTCGTCTCGCTGGCCGGCATCCTCCGCATCCCCGTCGCCATGCACAACCTGGACGGCGCCGCGCTGTTCAGGCCCGCCACCTGGAACGCCTGTGGCACCGCCGACGCGGAGGGGGCGGATTTCCGTGCCTGTGCGAATCTCGGACCGCTGTACCGCTGACCCCGGAGCGCTGCGTCATGAAACGATACGCCATGATCATCGGGCTCCGCCCGGAGAAGTACGAGGAGTACAAGTCGATGCACGCGGCGGTCTGGCCAGGCGTGTTGGCAAAAATCGCGGACTGCGGTATCCGCAACTACTCGATCTACCATCACGACGGTCTGCTGTTCGCGTACTACGAGTACCACGGCGACGACCACGAGGCCGACATGGCGAAGATGGCGGCCGATCCCGAGACGCAGGCCTGGTGGAAGATATGCGACCCGTGCCAGAAGCCGGTGGAGGGCTGCCGGCCCGGCCAGTGGTGGGCGTCGATGGAGGAGATGTTTCACACGGATTGAGCGGCGCGCCGCCGGCTCGCGAACGCCGTTTCCGGAGGTCGGCGGGTCGGCGACGCCGCGATATGCCCGATCGTACGATATGGGCCGTCGAACGGCGGCATATCCTACGAAGGGACGAGTGCGATGCCCGTGGCCGCGATACTGGAACCGCCTCGAGCTCCTCATCCGCTCGCCACCGACACGACCCGATGCGCATGGCGTTTCGACGCGACCTGGCGGCGGTGTTCCGGTGACATGAGAAGCTCCCACGGCATCGCCCTGGTCCTGCTGACCTCGATCCGGTTGGCCGTCGGCGCGGAAGAGATCTCCTACAACAGGGACATCCGGCCGATCCTCGTCGAGCATTGCTTCGGCTGCCACGGGGCCGACAGCGCCGCGCGCAAGGCCGACCTGCGGCTCGACCAGCGTGACTCGGCCGTGGAAAGCGGGGCGATCGTTCCCGGCGAACCGGACTCGAGCGCGATGCTCGATCGGATCTTCGCGGACGACCCCGACGAGGTGATGCCGCCGTCGACCACCAAGAAGGCGCTCACCACACCGCAGAAGGACCTGCTCGTGGCGTGGATCGAAGCCGGGGCCGCCTACGAGCCGCACTGGGCGTTCATCCCGCCGGTGCGGCCCGCGGCACCCGCCGTGCAGGATGCCGCGTGGGTGAGGAACCCGATCGACCGCTTCATCCTCGCCCGGCTGGAGCAGGATGGCCTCGCCCCGGCGCCCGAGGCCGACCGCCACGCGCTCGCTCGTCGGGTGGCGCTCGACCTCACGGGGCTGCCGCCGGAGCCTGCCGACGTGGACGCCTTCGTGGCCGATGCCCGGCCCGACGCCTACGAGCGGCTCGTCGACGCGCTGCTGGCGCGGCCCGAGTGGGGCGAGCATCGTGGGCGCCACTGGCTCGACTACGCCCGCTACGCCGACACCCATGGGATCCATTTCGACAACGAGCGCGAGATGTGGATCTATCGCGAGTGGGTCATCGACGCCTTCAACGACAACCTGCCCTTCGATCGGTTCACGATCCTGCAGCTCGCCGGTGACCTGGTGGCGAAGCAGCTCGAGGACGCCGACGCCGTCCTCGACGTCCAGACCGCCAGCGGCTTCAACCGCTGCAACATGACGACGAACGAAGGAGGCGTGATCCCCGAGGAATACCTCGTGCTCTACGCGCGGGATCGCACGGAGACCACCGCCGCCGTGTGGATGGGTCTCACGGCGGGCTGCGCCGTCTGTCACGACCACAAGTTCGATCCGCTCTCGCAGCGGGAGTTCTACGAACTCTCGGCGTTCTTCACCAACACAACGCAGGCGGCGAAGGACGGCAACGTCAAGGACACCCCGCCGATCGTCGTCGTGCCGACGCGCGCGGACCGGGAGCGGTTCGTGGGACTCGAGCGGGCTCGACTGGCGGCCACGCGGACCGCCGACAAGCGCAAGGCCGCGGTGCGGCCCGCCTTCGACGCCTGGATCAGGGCGGCCGATGCCGGGACGGTCGCCGCGCTGCTGCCGCAGGATCCGCCCGTCGTCGAGTGGCCGCTCGCCGAGGGGACGGGGAACACGACTCGCTGGCGGTTCGACGGCGAGTGGCGTGACGGGCCCCTCTCCGCCGCGACGACCTGGCGGTCCGGCCCAAACGGCGCGGCGGCACTCCTGCTCGACGGCAAGGCGTGCGAGGTCGCGGACGGGTACGACCTGGAGCACGATCAGGCGTTCACCGCGAGTTTTTGGCTTCGTGCGCCGGCCGGGGATTCCGGCTACGCCGTCATCGCCCGCATGAACGACACCGTGGCCTACCGCGGCTGGGACGTCTGGGTGCAGGACCGTCGGGTCGGCATGCACCTGGTGCACACCTGGCCGGGGGACGCGCTGAAGGTGCTCGCGGCGAGCCAGCTGAAGACCGACCGCTGGACGCTCGTCTCGGTGGCCTACGACGGCTCCGGGAAAGCCGCGGGCGTGAGCGTGTATTACGACGGCAAGCGGCAGAAGCCCCGGATCGACAAAGACACCTTCAAGGGCAACACGATTCGCAGCGACGTGCCGTTCACGATCGGAGGACGGATCCACGGCAAGGCGGCACACGGCGCCGGTCTCGCGGGGCTCATGATCTGGAATCGGGCGCTCGCACCGGCGGAGATCGAGGCAGCAGGCAGGGCGCGGGCCCTGGCCGGCATCGTGAAGCTTCCGGAGCACGAGCGGCCCAAGGCGGCGGCGAAACTGTACGACTGGTGGCTGAGGTCCCACGACGAATCGTTCCGGTCGGCGACGGCGGAGATCGCCAGGCTCGACGCCGAGCGGAACGCGATCCGGCAGCGGGGCACGGTCGCCCACGTCATGCACGAGAAGGACGAGGCCGCGAGGGCCCACGTGCTCGATCGCGGCGAGTACGACAAGCGGAAGGACGAGGTGCGGCCCGACACCCCGGACATCCTGCCGGCGTTCGCCCCGGATCTGCCCCGGAACCGTCTCGGCCTGGCGAAGTGGCTCCTGCTCGGCGAGCACCCCCTCACGGCTCGGGTGGCGGTGAACCGATTCTGGCAGGAGGTCTTCGGCGCGGGCCTCGTGCGGACATCCGGCGACTTCGGCACGACGGGTGAACTGCCGAGCCATCCCGAACTGCTCGACTGGCTGGCCGTCGAGTTCCGCGAGTCCGGCTGGGACGTGAAACGGCTGTTCCGGCTCATGGTCACGTCGGCCGCCTATCGCCAGTCGGCGGCGGCGACGCCGGAGAAGCTGCAGCTGGACAACGCCAACCGCCTCCTCTCGCGGGGGCCGCGGTTCCGCATGGACGCGGAGATGATCCGCGACCAGGCGCTGGCAGCCAGCGGCCTGCTCGTCCGCAAGCGCGGGGGCCCGAGCGTGAAGCCCTACCAGCCCGATGGCGTCTGGGAGGCGGTGGCGATCGACCTGAGCAATACGGCGCGGTACCAGCGTGACTCCGGCGAGAACCTCTACCGCCGCAGCCTCTACACCTTCTGGAAACGCTCGGCGCCGCCGGCATCGATGGAGATCTTCAACGCCCCGTCGCGGGAGCTCTGCTGCGTGAGGCGGGAGCGCACCAACACGCCGCTCCAGGCGCTGGTCACCCTCAACGATCCGCAGTTCGTCGAGGCGGCCCGCACGCTGGCCGACCGTGCGCTTGCCGCGGCGGCCGACGACGGGGCGCGGATCGACTTCCTGTCCCGCCACCTGCTCGCCCGGCCACTCGCGTCCGATGAACGCGCGATCGTCACACGGTCGCTGACCGACCTGAGCGCGTGGTACGCGGCGCATCCGGACGAGGCGGCGAAGCTCGTGGCGGTCGGCGAGTCGAGGCCCGAGACCGCCGACGTGTCGCTGCTGGCCGCGTGGACCATGCTCGCCAGCGAGTTGCTCAACCTGGACGAGGCGCTGTGCAAATGACTCCCCCGATCCGCACTCCGCTCGATGAACTGGGGCTCAACCTGACCCGCCGACGCTTTCTCGGTCGCGGCGGCCATCTCCTCGGCGGGCTCGGCCTCGCGGCGCTGCTCGGCGAGGGGCGGGCGGCGGTCGGCAGCGGCGCGGTGGCTCCCCACTTCGCCCCGCGGGCGAAGCAGGTGATCTACCTCCACATGGTCGGCGGACCTCCGCAGCAGGATCTCTACGACTACAAGCCGATCATGGCCGACTGGTACGACAAGGATCTTCCCGACAGCGTCCGCAACGGCCAGCGGCTCACCACGATGACCTCCGGCCAGGATCGGTTTCCGATCGCACCGACGAAATTCGCCTTTGCGCGGCATGGCGAGTGCGGCATGTGGGTGAGCGAACTCCTGCCCCACACGGCGCGGATGGTCGACCGGATGTGCTTCATCCGCAGCATGCACACCGAGGCCATCAACCACGAGCCCGCGATCACCTTCATGCAGACGGGCAACCAGGTCAACGGCCGTCCCTGCCTGGGGTCCTGGGCCAGCTACGGCCTCGGATCGCTCAACGCCGATCTGCCGACCTTCGTCGTGCTCGTGGCGCGATCGTCGAATACCGAGCAACTGCAGGCGATCGGCGCCCGGCTCTGGGGCTCGGGGTTCCTGCCGGGCGAGCACGCGGGCGTGAGCTTCCGCACGGCCGGCGACCCGATCCTGTTCATTCACAATCCGCCGGGCGTGACGGCGGACGTGCGGCGCATGACGCTCGACGGACTGCAGGCGCTCAACGAGCGGACGCTCGACACCATCGGCGACCCGGAGACGCGCACGCGAATCGCGCAATACGAGATGGCCTACCGCATGCAGGCGAGCGTTCCGGAACTGACCGACCTCGCGAGCGAGCCCGAGCACACCTTCACCCTGTACGGCGAGCAGGCCCGCGAGCCGGGAACGTTCGCCAACACGGCCCTCATGGCGCGGCGGCTCGTGGAGCGTGGCGTCCGGTTCGTGCAGATCTACCACAACAACTGGGACACCCACCTCAACGTGGCCGGCCGGCTGCCCGACCAGTGCCGCGACGTCGATCAGGCGTGCTGGGGCCTCGTGCAGGATCTCCAGGCCCGCGGTCTGCTCGACGAGACGCTCGTGATCTGGGGGGGTGAATTCGGCCGCACGGTCTATTCTCAGGGAAGCCTGACGAAGCGGAACTACGGGCGCGACCACCATCCGCGCTGCTTCACGATGTGGATGGCCGGCGGCGGCACCCGCGGCGGCCACATCCACGGCGAGACCGACGACTTCTCCTACAACATCGTGAGGGACCCGGTGCACGTCCGCGACTTCCATGCCACCGTGCTGCACCTGCTCGGATTCGACCACGAGCGGCTCACCTACCGCCACCTGGGGCTCGACTTCCGGCTCACGGGTGTCGAGCCGGCGCGCGTGGTCGCGGACCTGCTGGCATGATGCACCACCCAGCGTGCCGGGGAGCGGGCCGCGTGGGTCGGAGAGGCGACGACGATGCATGGTTACGGCCCACTTCGTCGCGACACGGCCCGCGCGGTCGCCCTGCTGCTCTGGCTGACGCTCGGCATCGCGCCCGCCGCGGAGACCGGCGACGAGGACGCGGCGACGCGGCTCTGGTATGTCGCACCGGCGACGGTCTGGGAGGAGGCGCTCCCGATCGGCAACGGCCGCCTCGGCGCGATGGTGTTCGGCGGTGTCGCCGAGGACCGGATCCAGTTCAACGAGTCCACGCTGTGGACGGGCGGACCGCACGAGTACCAGCATGACGGTGCGGTGCGGCATCTGCCCCGGATCCGCGAGTTGCTGCAGGAGATGCGACGGCTGGAGCGCGAGGCCCTGCGGCTCGATCCCGAGCAGGCGTCGCCGGACTCGCAGGCGGTCATGAAGGAGGCCCGCGGCGCGCAGCGAGCGGCCGAGGATCTGGCGACCCGGGAGTTCATGAGCGTTCCCCTGCGGCAGAGGGCGTACCAGCCGTGTGGCGACCTCCGCCTGACCTTCGCCGGTCACGACGCGGCCACGGACTATCGCCGTGAACTGGACCTGGACACGGCGACCGTCAGCGTCCGCTACCGGGTGGGCGACGTCACGTTCACCCGGACGGCGTTTGCGAGCCACCCCGATCAGGTCATCGTCGTGAGAATCGCGGCAGACAAGCCGGGTCGGGTCGGTTTCACCGCCCGCCTGACCAGCGATCACGCGTCGGCCAGCTCGCGGGCGGTCGGCCCGGATCAGCTGGCGTTGGCCGGCCGCGTCGAGGACGGTGCGATGCGATTCGAGGCGCGGGTGCGGGCCGTGGCGGAGGGCGGCCACGTGGTGGTCACGGACGAGCAGTTGTCCGTGGCCGACGCCGACGCCGTCACGCTCGTGCTGGCGGCCGCCACGAACTTCAGGGACTTTCGCGACGTGGGCGCCGATCCGGCGACCCGGTGCGAGCAGTGCCTCGACGCTGTCGGCGGCCGGAGCCACGAAGCCATGCGGGAGGCCGCCGTGGCGGATCACCGCAGTCTGTTTCGCCGCGTGCGGCTCGACCTGGGCCGCACCGCGGCGGCGGACAATCCGACGGACCGGCGGATCGCCGAGTTCGCGGCCGGCGACGATCCCGACCTGGCGACGCTGGTCTTCCAGTACGGCCGCTACCTGCTGATCGCGTCCAGTCGTCCCGGCGGCCAGCCGGCGAACCTGCAGGGTCTGTGGAACGGCTCGCTCCGACCGCCCTGGGACAGCAAGTGGACGGTGAACATCAACACCGAGATGAACTACTGGCCGGCGGAGGTCGGCAACCTGGCCGAGTGCGCGACACCGCTGTTCGACATGATCGACGACTGTGTCGTCAGCGGCCGGAAGACCGCCGAGGCCCACTACGGCTGTCCCGGCTGGGTGCTGCACCACAACACCGACCTGTGGCGGGGAACCGCGCCGATCAACGCCGCGAACCACGGCATCTGGGTGACCGGGGGCGCGTGGCTGTGCCAGCATCTGTGGGAGCACTACCTGTATTCGGGCGACCGGGAATTCCTGGCCCGACGCGCCTACCCCGTGATGAAGGGGGCCGCCGAGTTTTTCCTCGAGTTCCTCGTCGACGATCCGCTCACTGGCTGGCTCATCAGCGGCCCGTCGAATTCGCCGGAACAGGGCGGCCTGGTGATGGGTCCCACGATGGATCACCAGATCATCCGCAGCCTGCTGGCCAACACGGCCGAGGCCGCGATGATCCTGGGCCGTGACGCCGCCTTCGTGGCGCGTCTCGAGGACACGAGCAGACGGCTCGCGCCCAACCAGATCGGCCGCCACGGCCACCTGCAGGAGTGGCTCGAGGACAAGGACGATCCGACGAACACGCACCGCCACATGTCGCACCTGTGGGGCGTGCATCCGGGCCGGGACATCACGTGGCGGGACACCAGCCTGTTCGACGCGGCGCGGCAGACGCTGGAGTCTCGCGGTGATCTCGCCACCGGCTGGAGCATGGGCTGGAAGGTGAACCTGTGGGCCCGCTTCCTGGACGGCGACCACGCCTACCTGCTCCTGCGGAACCTGCTGGCACCGCCCAGGGGCCGGGGCGTGGGCTGGCTGTATCCCAACCTGCTCGACGCCCATCCGCCGTTTCAGATCGACGGCAATTTCGGCGCCTGCGCCGGCATCGCCGAGATGCTCCTGCAGAGCCACATCCGTGACGACGACACGGGAGCGCCGCTGATCCACCTGCTGCCTGCTCTGCCCTCCGCCTGGCCGACCGGCTCGGTTCACGGCCTGCGGGCGCGCGGCGGATTCGAGGTGGACATCGCCTGGCAGGCGGGCAGTCTCACGCGGGCCGTCATCCGCTCGCGCGCCGGCAATCCCGCGCGGGTCCGCTACGGCGACGAGGTCCGCGACATGACCGTCGCACCAGGGGAGGCATTCGCCTGGACGGCCGAGTCACGGTGAGGCTCGTCGGGCCAGGAATTCCC
>JBJTIV010000085.1:0-6016 GCA_046095145.1 Planctomycetaceae bacterium | reverse complement strand
TCGGGCGCGAGCGGCAAGGTGATCCTCTCCTGGAGGGACGCATGAGCCGCCACGTGCTCTGGGAGTCGCTCGCCGAGCAGGCCCGCGGCATGCAGGAGGCGGGCACCTACAAGCGGGAGCGGGTGCTCGAGGGACCCCAGGGGGCCCATGTCCGCGTGGCCGACGGCCGCACCGTCGTGAACATGTGCGCCAACAACTACCTGGGGCTCGCCAACCACCCGCGGGTGGTGGCGGCGGCCCGGGCGGCGCTCGACGACTGGGGCTACGGCCTGGCGAGCGTGCGCTTCATCTGCGGCACCCAGCGGATCCACACCGACCTCGAGGCCGCCATCAGCCGCTTCGTCGGCACGCAGGACACGATCCTCTACAACTCCTGCTGGGACGCCAACGGCGGCCTGTTCGAGACGATCCTCGGCCCCGACGACGCGATCGTCTCCGACGAGCTCAACCACGCGAGCATCATCGACGGCATCCGCCTCTGCAAGGCGCGGCGGCTGCGGTATCGCAGCGGCGACATGGGCGACCTCCGCGACAAGCTCGCCGAGGCCCGGGACGCCCGCTACCGGCTGATCGCCACCGACGGCGTGTTCTCCATGGACGGCCACCTCGCCGACCTGCCCGCGATCTGCGAGCTGGCCGACGAGTTCGACGCGCTCGTGATGGTCGACGACTCCCACGCCGTCGGCTTCGTGGGCCCGCGCGGCCGCGGCACCCCCGAGCACCACGGCGTGATGGACCGCATCGACATCCTCACCGGCACCCTCGGCAAGGCCCTCGGCGGCGCCAGCGGTGGCTACACGTCCGGCCGCCGTGAACTCGTCGACTGGCTCCGGCAGCGGTCGCGAACCTACCTGTTCTCGAACACCGTGGCCCCGCCGGTCGCGGCCGGCGCCCTCGAGGCGATCCGGATGCTCGAGGCCTCCACGGAGCTCCGCGACACCCTCGAGGCCAACCCGCGGGTCTTCCGCGCGGAGATGGCGGCCCGCGGCTTCGCGATCCTGCCGGGCGGGCATCCGATCGTGCCCGTGATGCTCGGCGACGCGGCGCTCGCCGCCCGGATGGCCGGGGCGATGCTCGAGGACGGCGTGTACGTCGTGGGCTTCTCCTATCCGGTCGTCCCGCAGGGCAAGGCGCGGATCCGCACGCAGGTGTCGGCGGCCCATTCGCGGGCCGACCTGGAGCGGGCGATCGCGGCCTTCGAGGCCGCCCGGCGCCGACTGGGCTGATGTCGGCCCGTTGGCGCCCCGCGGGAATGTGCCAGAATCCCTGTCGCGTCCACGCCACCACCAGGATCGCATCCATGCCGCGTCCCGTCACGCTGTTCACCGGCCAGTGGGCCGATCTCCCGCTCGACGACCTCGCCCGCAAGGCCCGGGACTTCGGCTACCAGGGCCTGGAGCTCGCCTGCTGGGGCGACCACTTCGACGTCGCCCAGGCCGTCCAGGATGCCGGCTACTGCGCCGCCAAGCGGGAGCAGCTCGAGCGGCACGACCTCTCCCTGTTCGCGATCTCCAACCACCTCGTGGGCCAGGCCGTCTGCGACAGGATCGACGAGCGGCACAAGGCGATCCTCCCGCCGCACGTGTGGGGCGACGGCAAGCCCGAGGGCGTGAACCGCCGCGCCGCCGAGGAGATGAAGAACACCGCCCGCGCCGCCCGGAAGCTCGGCGTGTCCGTCGTCAACGGCTTCACCGGCTCGTCGATCTGGCACCTGCTCTACTCCTTCCCACCGGTGCCCGAGTCGCTGGTCGACGCCGGCTTCGCCGAGTTCGCCGACCGGTGGAACCCGATCCTCGACGTGTTCGCCGAGTGCGGCGTGCGCTTCGCGCTGGAGGTGCACCCCACCGAGATCGCGTTCGACACGGTGACCGCCGAGCGGGCCCTCGCCGCGATCGGCCGGCGCGAGGAATTCGGCTTCAACTTCGATCCCAGCCACCTCCACTGGCAGGGCGTCAGCCCCGTCGAGTTCATCCGCGCCTTCCCCGACCGCATCTACCACGTCCACGTCAAGGACGCGGTCGTCACGCTCAACGGCCGCTCGGGCATCCTCGGCAGCCACCTCGGCTTCGGCGACCCGCGCCGCGGCTGGGACTTCCGCTCGCCGGGCCGCGGCGGCATCGACTTCGAGGAGATCATCCGGGCCCTCAACCACGCCGGCTACGCCGGGCCGCTCTCGGTGGAGTGGGAGGACAGCGGCATGGATCGGGAGCACGGCGCCGCGGAGGCGGCCCGCTTCGTGAAGAACCTCGACTTCGCCCCCAGCGGCCGGGCCTTCGACGCCGCCTTCGCGGAGTCGTGAGCCGCGGGCGGCTGGCCAGGTTGGCCATGCCATGTCGGCCGGACGGTCGGCTGGTGCGTCGGGGTTGCCCATGCCATGTCGGCCGGACAGTCGGCTGATGCGTCGGGGTTGCGCATGCCATGTCGGCCGGACGGTCGACTGGTGCGTCGGGGTTGCCCACGCCCCATCGCCGGACGTTCACTCCGGCCCTCCGGGCCTCCGCTCTCTCGAAGGCGTCTGCGCTCCGGCATCCATGCCTGCGCTGGCCGCCTACGCCGGCTCCTGGGGCATGGGCAACCCCTCGCTGATTCTGGTTGCTTCCTGCTGGTTGCTTCCTGCTGGCTACGTCCTGCTGGCTGCTTCCTGCTTGCAAGCCCCGAGCGGGAGCGAGGGGACTCCGGGTCCGAACGCCACCCCGGCCGCCATGCCGACCGACGCCTGACGCGCCGCCGCTCCGGCGTATAACACCGGTGATGCTGCGCGATCGCTCGTCGCCCCGGCTGTGCATGCTCATGTGGATGGCCCTGACATGCGCAGCGGTCGCCGCACCACCGACGGTGCCGCCGCTGGCACGGCTGGATGAGGAGTTCGAGCACCGCGCGGCGGGGATCGCACGGCGGGCCGAGGCGGCGGGAGCCGGGGAACTCGCGACGCTCGTCCGCGGCTGGTCGCTGCCGCTGCTCGACGACCGGCAGATCGTGGTCGCGATCCCGCCGCGCGTGGAGCAGCCGCCGGACGTGGAGGGCGACGCACCGGAGCGGCTGTGGCAGGAGTTTCTCACCGCCCGGCGCGAGCGGGCGGCGGGCACGTTCGCACACGCGCTCGCCGCCGCCGCGGCGCACGACGCCACGCCGCGGCGCGGGGAGGCGGCCGATCCGGACTCGCCGCCCGTGGCCGCGCGGACCTGCCTGCTCGTCGAGCTGCTCCACCGCACGCTCCGCGACGATCCCGACCACGCTCGGGCCCGCGCGGCCGCGGGCTACGTGCGCCGCGGCGACGCGTGGGTGCGGCCCGAGGCGGCGCGGCGGCTCGACCGCGGCGAGGCGTTCGACCCGGCCTTCGGCTGGCAGCCGCAGGCCCGACTGAAGCGGTTTCGCGCGGGCGAGCGGCCCGACGGCGGCCGCTGGATCACCGCCGCCGAGGACGACGCGCGCCGTCTCGAGGTGGCCGACGGCCGGCGGTTCACGTCGGACCACTGGGAGATGCTCTCCGCCGCGCCGCTCGCCGACGCCGCGGCGCTCGCCGCCGGCCTCGAGGAGACGGCCGAGGTGTGGCGGCAGGTGTTCGGCCCGGTCGTGATGCGGCCCGCCGACTGGGAGCGGGCGGTGGCCGGCCGCGGTCCTCTGCGCCGACCGGGGGCAGTACGTGGCCGAACTGGAACAGGTCGAGCCGGCGATCGCGCGGACCACCGCCGTCTACTGGCGGCCCACGCAGACGGCCTGGTTCTGCGCCGGGCCCGACCGGGCCGCCGGCGCGCCGGCGGGCGTGCCCCTGGCGACCGTCCACCACGAGGCGGCCCATCAGCTCTGCGCCGAGATGGCCGACACGAGCCCGCTCGCCGGCGAACGCTGCGGCTTCTGGGCGATCGAGGCCGCGGCCTGCCACCTGGAGTCCATCGGGCCCGCGCCGTTCGGCTGGACCGTCGGGGGCGCCGACGCGGGCCGCCTGCCCGCCGCGCGTGCGCTGCTGGTCGAGGACGAGTTCCACCTGCCGCTCGAGGAGCTCTGCGGCCTGGGCCGCGCCGCATTCCAGGCCGACGAGCGGCTGCCGCGGATCTACGACGAACTCGCGGGCCTCGCCGACTTCTTCATGAACGCGAGGCGTCACCGCTACCGCGAGGCCTTCGTGGCCTACCTCGCGCGGGTCTACGCCGGTACGGCCGATCCCGACACGCTCGCGCGGCTCTGCGGCAGGTCGTGCCCCGAGCTCGATGACGAGTACAGGCGTTTCATGTCGCGCTGAGCGGGGGCGTTTGACGGCGTTTTCCGCGGCTCCCTACACTCGCCGCGACAGTCCCGCAGGAGTTCCCATGCCCCCCAGCAGCGCCGCGCCGGCCCTCGACCTCGACCGCCTCGCCATCGACACGATCCGCACCCTGGCGATGGACGCCGTCGAGGCGGCCAAGAGCGGCCACCCGGGCACGCCCATGGCGCTGGCCCCGGTGGCCTTCACAATCTGGAGGGAGTTTCTCCGTTACGACCCCGCCGACCCGGCCTGGCCAAACCGCGACCGCTTCGTGCTCTCCTGCGGCCACGCCTCGATGCTGCTCTACGCGCTCATCCACCTGGCGGGCATCCGTCGCGGCGGGGCGGGCACGGCGGGCCGCGAGCCGGCCGTGTCGCTCGACCAGATCCGGCGATTCCGTCAGCTCGACAGCGTCTGCGCCGGCCACCCCGAGCACCACATGACCTCGGGCATCGAGACCACGACCGGCCCGCTCGGCCAGGGCTGCGGCAACTCGGTGGGCATGGCGATCGCGGCCCGCTGGCTGGCGGCCCGCTACAACCGGCCCGGCAGCACGCTGTTCGACTACGACACCGCCGTGCTCTGCAGCGACGGCGACCTCATGGAGGGCGTGGCCGCGGAGGCCGCCTCGCTCGCCGGCCACCTGAAGCTCGCCAACCTGTGCTGGGTCTACGACGACAACTCGATCACGATCGAGGGGGAGACGCACCTGGCCTTCAGCGAGGACGTGGCGACCCGGTTCACGGGCCTCGGCTGGCGGGTGGAGCACGTGGCCGACGCCAACGACACCGCGGCGCTGCGGGCGGCCCTGCAGGCCTTCAAGGCCGAGCCGTCGCGGCCCACGCTCGTGATCGTCAAGAGCGTGATCGGCTACGGCGCCCCGAAGAAGGCCGGCTCCCACGAGGCCCACGGAGCCCCGCTGGGCGCCGACGAGATCGCCGGCGCGAAGGCGGCTTACGGCTGGCCCGCCGACGCCCGGTTCCTCGTGCCCCCCGAGGTGCCGGCCCACTTCGCGGCCACGCTCGGCCGCCGCGGCAGCCTGGCCCACGAGGCCTGGGAGAAGACCACGGCCGACTACGGCAAGAGCCATCCCGACCTGGCGGCGGAGCTCACGCGGCTGCTCGACGGCGACCTGCCGCCGGGCTGGGACGCGGCGCTGCCGACGTTTCCGCCCGACGCCAAGGGGCTCGCCAGCCGCGTCGCCAGCGGCCAGGTGCTCCAGGCCGTGAGCGCGGCGGTGCCGTGGCTCGTGGGCGGATCGGCCGACCTCGCGCCGTCCACGATGACGCTCGTGAAGGATGCGGGGAGCTTCGGCGCCGGTGCGGCCGGTGGCCGCAACCTGCATTTCGGCATCCGGGAGCACGGCATGGCCGCGGCCGCCAACGGCATGGCGCTCTCCGGACAGCGGCCCTCCGGCGCCACCTTCTTCGTGGTCCTCGACTACCTCAAGCCGGCGCTGCGGCTCTCCGCGCTCGGGCACCTCGGCGTGATCTACGTGCTCACGCACGACTCGATCGGCCTCGGCGAGGACGGCCCCACGCACCAGCCGATCGAGCAGCTCGCCTCCGCCCGCGCCGTGCCCGGGCTCACCGTGCTGCGGCCGGCCGACGCCAACGAGGGGGCCGAGGCCTGGCGGGTGGTGAAGCGGCGGGGCGACCGGCCCGCGGTGCTCGTGCTCTCGCGGCAGAACATCCCCACGCTCGATCGCGCCGGTCTCGGCGCCGCCTCCGGGGTGGCCCGGGGCGCCTACGTGCTCCAGGACCCGCCCGGCGG
>JBJTIV010000084.1:0-8137 GCA_046095145.1 Planctomycetaceae bacterium | reverse complement strand
GCCGCAAACCGCTCGCGGCAGCCGGCCACGGCCGCCGCCCAGGCCCGCGCGCGGCCCCGCGGCAGCGGCGGCACGCCGTCGATCTCCCCGTCGAGCCCGTCGAATTGGTGCGCGAACTCGTGGATCACCACGCTCCGCGGCCCGTCGCGGAGGCGGCCTCCGGCGACCCCCTCGGGCCACGACAGCGTCATACTGCCCCCCGTCCAGGTCTCGCCCAGCCGCGGCTCGCGCCACTCGAGCGCCACGTCGCCGCCGACGACCGCCGAGGCGGGCACCCGGAAGTCGGCCGGGTGCACGAGGATCGACCGCAGCCGGTCGAAGTGCTCCGCGTTGAGCCCCAGCGTCGCCACGGCGGCCTGGCCCGCCACGGTCAGCCGCACCTCGTCGGTGATCTCGAGTCCGCCGCAGCCCTCGAACCGCTTCTCGGCGAGGAACACGGCGATCCAGCCCTCGAGCCGGGGCCACTCCTGGTCGGCCAGGCCCTCGACCTGCCGCACGCTCCGCCGCAGGACGTCGCGCCAGGCTGGGGGGAATGGCCGCTCCCGCAACCGTCTGCGGCGCCGCGCCTTCAACCACGCAAGGAGCATCGCCGGCTCCCGTCGCCGCGCCCGCCCGCGATCACGGGGCGAGCGGCAGCTGGCGGCCGAACAACTCGAGCGCCAGGAAGATGCAGCCGATGGCGATCGCCACGAACGACAGCACGAGCATCGCCGTGTAGACGTTCATCGGCGGACGTGGCTGCGATGCACCGTCGTCGGCCATGGACGCTCCCGGTCAGCCCTTGAGCCGCGTGGTGACCTTGTCGCCCCGCTGCACGACGCCGCGGCTGAACTCCTTGATGAGCTCGGCCACCGCCCGGTCCGGCGTGACGCGGCGCACGACGGCGCGGCCCACGTACTCGCCCGAGCGGTAGACCTCCACGGTATGGCCCACCTGGAGCCCGTCGTCGGCGCCCAGCGAGAGCTCGATGGAATCGTCGGCCACCGCCGTCACCGCGCCGTCGAGCGTGGGCACGCGGTCCCGCGGCTGGCTGTCGATCGAGAGGCCGTTCTGCTTGAGCAGGAGTCGCGCGTTGGCGACCTGCTTCTCGAGCTGCTCGCGGCGCTCGTCGGCGACGGCGAGCAGCGCCTTCGACTCCTCGAGTTCGGCCGACAGCGTGGCAGCCTTCTCGACCCGCTCGTCCACCACCTGCTGCTGGGTGCGGACGTCCTCCCGGAGCTCCTGCACCTTGGCCGTGGCCTCCTGGAGCGCCTTCTGCGCCTCCTCGAGCTCCCGCAGCGCCTTCTGCTGCGCCGCCTCGCGGTCGGCCTTCTCCTTCCGCAGGCCGTCGAGCTCGGTGCTCTTCAGCGCGAGCGCCGACTGCAGCTTGGCCACGACCTGGTCGCGCTCCCGCTCCGACGCGGCCACCTGCTGCGTGAGCCGCGTGATCTCCCCTTCCAGGGCCTGCCGCTTCTTCTCCGCGTCGTCCAGCCGGAACTTGTAGCCGGGCAGCTGGCCCGCCTTGCAGGCCTCGGGCGTGCGTTCAATCTCGCTGCGCCAGTCGGTGTGCGACAGGTAGACGTTGGCGGCGAACGTCATGAGCACGAGGCTCATGATGAACACCGCGAACACGAAGATCTTGCCGAGGTAATTCATGGGTCTCGCACCCGCGCCGCGATCCGCCGTCGCCCGACCGCGGCCCGCCGCTGCCGGCATTGTCGGCCCCCGCCGCCGCCGGGAGCACGCACCCGACGTCCGCCACGGCCCGGCCCACCGCCCCCCCGCAGAGATCGGCCCGCGGGTCAGGGGGGCTCCCGCTCCGGCCCGGGGGTTCCGGTGGCCGGGCTCCCGCGGCGGCGGACGCCGCTCCGCACGAGCGCCTCGAGCAGCACGGCCCCCGCGACCGCCAGGCACGCCCCAGCCGCCAGACTCCCCGCCACCAGCCAGGGGCTCCGTCGGCCGTCGGGCCGGACCCGCACGCGCAGGGCCGCCGTGGCCCGTCGCGGCCCCCGCTCGAGCAGCCGGCCGCTGCCGTCGATCGCCGCCGAGAAGCCCGTGTTGGCGGCGATCACCACCGGCGTCCGCACCTCGACCGCCCGGAAGATCGAGGCCACCAGGTGCATGTCGAGTTCGCTCGAGCCCCAGAACCAGCCGTCGTTGGTGAGATTCACGATCACGTCGGGCCGTTCACCGGCGGCATCCAGCCGCCGCACGAGCGTTCGCACCGCCGCGGGCAGCGCCGTCTCGTAGCAGATCGTCGGGGCGACGCGGCGGCCCGCGATCTCCACGGCCACCGGCTCGCGGCCCGCCGTGAGACCGCCGGGCAGCGGCGTGAGGCGGGAGAGGAACGGAAACCGGTCGGCGAGCGGGGTGTATTCGCCGAACATCACCGGATACATCTTGTCGTAGCACGCGACAACGGCGCCGGTGGCATCCAGAAACAGCGCCGCATTGAGGCTCTCCCAGCGCGGCGGATCGGCGGCGAGCAGCCGCTGCCGGTCGAGGCCCACGAGCCAGGTCGTGCCGTAGCGGACCGCGAACGGCGCGAGCGCCTCGAGCCGCTGCCGCTCGAGCAGCGTGCGGTAGCGGGCCTGCCGGTCCTCCGCGGCGTCCGCCGCAGGCTCCACGACCGGGCCGAACACGGCCTCGATGTCCGCCTCGGGGAATCGCACCGCGGGATCGACCTCGAGCAGGCCCACCCGCCACATCGTCTCCGGCCAGACCACGAGGTCGGGCGCATGCTCCGCGGCGGCGAGGCCCGCCATCGTGATCTCGTCGTAATGCAGTGCGACATCCACCGCGGCGGCGGGGTCGTGCTTGAGTTCGGTGTCGATGCAGCCCTGCACGAGGAGCACGTCAAGGGGCTGCTCGCCGCGACTCGGCGGCGGCGTGCCGAGCCGCAGGTCGCCGTACAGGAGCGCCCCGACCACGAGCGACCCTGCGGCGATCGCCCCGGCGGCGGCCGCTCGGTCCGGTCGCCGGCCGCCCATCGGCAGCAGCCCGGCGATGCCGGCGGCGCCGGCCATCACGAGTCCCGACACGCCGACCGCCCCGACCGCATCGGCGCACTGGATGAGCGGCGTCCAGCGCCACTGCGTGTGGCCCAGGCCGGCGAAGGTGAAGCCGCCGAACAGCGTGCCCCGCAGGTGCTCGGCCGCCACCCAGGCCACGGCCGCGGCCGCCACGAGCGGCCACCGCCAGCCGTGCACGAGCCGCCGCGCGAGCCAGACGAACAGCGGCACGTACGCGGCGAGGTAGGCGGAGAGCACGACCCAGCCGACGGCGGTGGCCGGATGCGGCAGCCGCAGCCAGTGGATCGTGGCCAGCCAGTGCGCGAACCCCGCGGCCCAGAGCACGAGCCACGGCCGGCGCCCCGGCAGCTGCGGCAGCTGCACGACCCGCAGCCACGGCAGCGGCGCGAGCCACGCGAGCATCCACAGGTCGGCGGGCGGCTGCACGAGGAACAGCGCCGCCGCCCCGCCGAGCGCCAGCGTCCAGAGCCGAGCCTCCGCGCTCATGGCGCCGCCTCGAATTCGGCGAGGATCGCACCGGCCGCGACCGGCGCGTCTTCGTCCACGAGCTGCCGGACGAGCCGCCCGCCGACGGGCGCCCCGAGATCGACCGTCACCCCGCCGGCCACGAGTTCGACGACGCGGTCCCCCTCCAGCACCTCCGCCCCCTCCGCCACGAGCCACAGCGACACGGCCGCACCCGCGACCCCGAGTTCGGGCGCGACGAGGGGCACGAGGGCACGAGGCTCGGACTCGTTCATCTCATTCATGTTCAGGACGGTCGCGCCGGGTGGACTTCCTTATATGGCACGAGACGAGCCCGTTGCCCATGCCATTCCTCAGCGGAGATTCAGCGAGGGGCTGCCCGTGCCCTCGAGACGGCGTAGACGACAAGCGGAGCCAGGATGGCGCAGCGCAGTCGTCTTCGAGCGAGCGAAGGTCAGGATGACCGCAGCGAGCGTCCGGCGAGAGGGCATGGGCAGCCCCGAGCCTGCGGACGTCCGGGCGAGGCGGCACGGGCAGCCCCGAGCCGCCGCCCGAGCTCGAGCCCGCCCGGCGCGTCACGGCGCGCGCCGCGTCCGCAACCACTCGAGGATCACCCGCCCCACCGCCTCGAGCGACTCCGGCGCGCAGTGCTCCGGCGTGTCGGCGGTCGTGTGCCACTGCGGGTAGTCGAAGTCGATCACGTCGCAGGCCGGGATGCGGCCGATCATCCGCAGCGGCATGTGGTCGTCCTCGACGGCGTGCCGCGGCCGGGACACGAACCGCTTCTCGCCGAGCCGCTCCGCCACGTCCCAGATCTCCTCGACGATCGGCCGCGTCTCCGGCCAGCCGAGGCTGTTGCGCTCCTGCCAGATCTCGAGGTCCCGGTCGCCCACCATGTCGAGCACGACGGCGCAGGCGTAGCGGTGCGGTGGCTTGCCCGTCGCCTGCGCGGCGGCGTATTGCCGGGCGAAGAAGTTGGAGCCCAGGCAGTAGGGGTCGCCCACGCCGAACACGTATTCCTCGGCGTCGAAGAGCACGAAGTCGACCCCGGCGGGCCCCTCGAGGCCGGGCATGAAGCGGGCCAGTTCCATGAGCAGCGCCGTGCCGCTGGCGCCGTCGTTGGCGCCCACGAACCTGCCCTCGGGATCGACCGGGTCGCTGTCGGGAAACGGCCGCGTGTCGTAGTGGGCCCCGAGGAGCACCCGCTCGCGCCGGTCGGGATGCCAGGTCACGATCAGGTTCTCCATGGGCACGGGCTGACCCGTGCGGCGGTCGCGGACCTGGAAGGCCTGCCCTTCCACGCGGGCCCCGGCGGCCCGAAAGTGGGCCGCGAGCAGTTCCCGCTGCCGCTGCATGGCGGCCGAGCCCGAGGGTCTCGGACCCAGGTCGCACAACTCGACGAGGTGCCGCATGGCGCGATCGCCGCAGACCGCCGCCTCCTCGGACCGTGCGGGAACGGGCCACACCGACCCGGCCGCGACCGCAGCCAGCAGCACCACCCGCGGCACGACCACCCACATGGCGAGCACTCTCCGCGCTGGACACCGGACCGGGGCACGAGACCGGAGCACGATCGGCGAACCAGTCTACCCCGGCCGAGGCATGGGGCCGACGTGTCGCGGCGACCGCCGCCGTGGCTGGTAGACTCCCGGCCATGCGCCTGCCCGCCGCCGTCCTGGTCATTTCGTTCGCCTGCGGGCTCGCCGGGGTGGCCCGCGCCGGCGGCGGCCCCGAGAACGTGTTTCTGGTGGTCAATCCGGCCAGCGCGGACAGCCTGACCGTGGCCAACACGTTCACGGCATTGCGGCAGGTGCCGCCGATCAACGTGTTCATGCTGCCCTGGAAGGGGAGCCAGGACACCGTGCCCATCGCCACGTTTCGCGACGAGATCCTCGGGCCCATCCTCCGGGCCATCGACGCCCGCCGGCTCTCGACCCAGATCGACTGCATCGTCTACTCCTGCGGCTTTCCCTGGAGGGTGGACTACGTCGACGAACTGCCGGGCGAGTTGAAGGCGAAGGACCAGTTTCCGTCGGCGGCGCTGACCGGCATGACGATGCTCCACGCGGCCGTCACCAGCGGCACGCCGCTGTGGCTCGCGCAGGAGAGCAACCTCTATTTCCGGCCGGTGGATGCCGACGGCGTGCCGACCGAGACCCGCGGGTTCCATAGCTGGTACGGCTGGGGCCGCGACGGTTCCCTGCTCGAGGCGGGAGGCATCCGCTACATGCTGTCCGCGATGCTCGGCGTCACGGCCGGACGCGGCAACACCGTCGCCGAAATCAACGCCTACCTGACGTCGGCCGCGGCTGCCGACGGCACGCGGCCGCCGGGCACCATCTACTTCATGACCAATGCCGACGTCCGCACCAAGACCCGCAGCGGACCGTTTCCGGCGATCGTTCGCGCCCTGGACAAGCTCGGCGTGAAGGCGGAGATCGTGACCGGCGCGCTGCCCGTCGGGAAGCGGGACGTCGCCGGACTGATGGCCGGCACGCCCGACTTCAACTGGAAGGCCAGCGGCTGTGCGGTCGTGCCCGGTGCGATCTGCGAGAATCTCACGAGCTTCGGCGGCATCTTCACGCCCTCGGCCGGCCAGACGCCGTTGTCGGACTTTCTCCGGGCCGGCGCCGCCGGATCCGCCGGCACGGTCACCGAGCCGTTCTCGCTCCAGGCCAAGTTCCCGCACCCGGCCATGCAGGTGCACTACGTCCGCGGCGCGAGCCTCGTCGAGGCCTTCTACCAGTCGGTGCAGGCGCCGTACCAGCTGCTCGTGGTGGGCGATCCGCTCTGCCAGCCGTGGGCCACGATCCCCTCGGTCGAGGTCGTGTCGGTCGCCGACTCGAAGGTGCTCGAGCCGGGCACCGTGGTCTCGGGAACGCTCGAACTCGAGCCTCGGGCCAGCGATGCCGGCGACGCCGGTGTCGACCGCTTCGCGCTCTACGTCGACGGCCTGCGGGTCGCGCAGGCCACTCTCGGCGAGAAGCTCGTGCTCGACACCATGCCGATGGCCGACGGCCACCACGAGATCCGCGTCGTGGCCACCGCGGCCACGACCCTGGAGACGCAGGGTCGCCGGATCATCCCCGTGACGGTCGCCAACCAGGGCCGCATGCTCGAGTTGGCGGTCGATCCCCAGCGGGTCGATCCCGGCGGCACGGTGCGGATCGCCGTCAAGGGCACCGGGATCGACGGGGCGATGGTGTTCGCGCCGGGCCGCGTCCTGGGCCGCACGACCTCGGCCGAGGCGGTGATCGAGGTGCCCGCCGAACTGCTCGGCCGCGGTCGGGTGACGATCCGGGCCACGGGCAAGGGGGGGCCGCGACCGGCCGACGGCGTCAACGCGGCGCCGGTGACGATCCAGGTGGGAGACGGTCCGTGACGGTCACGGCGGCGCCGTGGGCGTCCGACAGGCGGTCGACGAACCCGCGGGTCGAATCCTTGAGCACGAAGACCTCGCTCGAGTCGTCGGCCGCGCCATGGGGCCGCACGATGCAGATCACCTCGGCCTTGCCGCCCTGACTGCGGACGTGGTCGACGAGCGCCCGCTCGCCCGACGACAGTGCCGCGGGCACCACGGGCGTCGCGGCCGGCGGCGCCGGCAGGTGTTCCACGGCCGCCTCCAGCGGCACCGCGGGGGGCGCCGCGGACCCCGGCGGGGCCGTCGACGCGCTGCCCACCGCGTCGACCGGCTGCGGCGATCGAACGAAACGTCGGGCATCTCGGCCGGCAGCACCGGCAGCGGCGGACCGCCCCCGCCCGACGCGTCGGCCACGGCGTCGAGACCGCCGCTCGGGTACACGGCGCGATACACGAACGCCAGCCCCGCCTCCTCGAGCTGCTCGTGGATCGCCGGCAGCGCCGCGAACAGGCCCTCGTTGTCGGCGGGATCGGCCGCGTTGCACACGCCCACGAGCGTGCCGTCGATGGCGAACAGGCCGCCGCCGCTGCGGCCCTGCACCGGCTGGCCGGCGACCTGCACGTTCGGCGGTCCGAGATACTTGTCGACGGCGGTCACCCGGCTGTGATGGATCGTGGGGTCGGCACCGCCGTTGCAGCCGACGGTCACGACGGCCTCTCCAGGGGCCACGCGGCGCTCGCTGCCGCCGACCCGCACGGGCTCGAGCGGCGCTTCGGTGAACACGCTCACCAGCGCCAGATCGCGCTTCAGATCCCACGACACCACCTGCGCGGCGATGCCCCGGCCGGCGGCGGGAGCGAACAGGTCGACCGATACCCGCCCCTTGCCGGCCGAGTCGCGGAAGATGTGGCCGCAGGTGAGGATCAGCGCCTCGCCCTGCCGGCAGTCGATCACGGTGCCCGTGCCCCACGACACGCCGGCGGCGTCCTCGACCCGCAGACGGGCCGTGGCATGCAGCAGCCGCCGCGCGAGGTCGCCCCGCGAGCCGCTCGCCTCGGCCGGCGGCGATGACACGGTCGCGGCGGCCGGGGCGATCGGGGCCGGAATCGGCTCGGCGGCGGCCGGGGGGGGCGCGGCGGCGGCGAGCCGCGTCGCGGGCGGCGGCACGGACGCCGTCGGCGGATGCGGTTCGGTGGCCAGCGGCGCGGTGGCGGCCGCGACGGGCAGCGGCACGCCGGCGACGGCCGGCGCGGCGGCGATCGCCCGCGCAGGCGCGGCACCGCCGAGCGCCGGCCCGCTC
>JBJTIV010000083.1:0-4002 GCA_046095145.1 Planctomycetaceae bacterium | reverse complement strand
GCGGCGAGCGACTGCAGCGCCGCGAGCGCCTCGGCCCGGTCGGCGCACACGAACACGCCCTTGCCCGCCGCGAGGCCGTCGGCCTTCACCACGACCGGCGACGGCCAGTCCGCTACAACGGAGCCGTTTCCCCGCCCCGGAGCACGCCGTGACCGCGTCCCGTCGCGTCCTCGTCGTCGGCGGCGGGGGCCGTGAACATGCCCTTGCCTGGAAGCTCGTCCGCGACGGCGCGGAGGTGCTGTGTGCGCCAGGCAACGCCGGGACGGCCGCCATCGCCGAGAACGTGGCGGTCGCCGCGGACGACGTGGCCGGACTCGTCGCGGCAGCGCGGGATCGCGCGATCGACCTGACCGTCATCGGTCCCGAGGCACCGCTCGTCGCCGGCGCGGTCGACGCCTTCCGCGCCGCGGGGCTCCGTGCCTTCGGCCCCACGGCCGAGGCCGCCCGGCTCGAGGGCAGCAAGATCTTCTGCAAGCAGATCCTGCATCGCGGCGACGTGCCCACGGCGATGTTCCGCGGCTTCACCACGGCGGCCCGCGCGCGGGAGTATCTCGAGGCCCGCGAGGACATGCCGGTCGTGGTGAAGGCCGACGGCCTCGCGGCGGGCAAGGGCGTGTTCGTGTGCGCCGACCGGGCCGAGGCGCTCGCGGCGCTGCAGTCGCTCGCCGCCGACCCGCCCGGCGGGACGGCCGGCGGGGGCATCCTCGTCGAGGAGCGGCTCGACGGCGTCGAGGTGAGCGTGATGGCGATCACCGACGGCCGCACGATCGTGACGCTGCCGCCGGTGCAGGACCACAAGGCCGCCCACGACGGCGACACCGGCCCCAACACCGGCGGCATGGGAGCCTACAGCCCGACCCCCTTCGTCGACGCCGACATGCTGGCCGACATCGAGGCCCGGATCCTCGTGCCCACCGTGCACGCCATGCGCCGCGCGAAGGTGCCGTTCCACGGCGTGCTCTACGCCGGGCTCATGCTCACCGCCCAGGGGCCCAAGGTGCTCGAGTTCAACGCCCGCTTCGGCGATCCCGAGTGCGAGGCCCTGATGGTGCGACTCGACTCGCGGCTCCTCGACCTCCTCGACGCCGCCGTCGACCGGCGGCTCGAGACGGTCGACCCGCCGACGGGGCGGGACGAGGCGAGCGTGACCGTGGTCATGGCCGCCGAGGGCTACCCGGGCGCCGTGGAGCGCGGCCGGCCGATCACGGGGCTCGACGCCGCGGCGCAGGTGCCCGACGTACAGGTGTTCCACGCGGCCACGCGGGTCGCCGACGGCGGCGTGGTCACCGACGGCGGCCGGGTGCTGGCCGTGACGGCGCTCGGCGGTTCGCTGGCCCGCGCCAAGCTGCAGGCCTACACCGCCGTGCGGCGGATCCGTTGGCCTGGCGCGTGGTGCCGCAAGGACATCGCCGACAAGGGCCTCGAGCGGAGCCGGGAGCTGCTCGCCGCGGCCGCCGGGGACACCGCGCCATGAAACTCCGCGTGGGCATCGTGGGCCTGGGCTGCCAGTGGGAGTCGCGGCACCTCCCCGCGCTGCGGATGCTCGCCGACCGCTACGAGGTGCGTGGCATCTGCGAGCAGGTGGCCCACCGCGCGCGGAAGGCGGCGGCCGAGGTCAACGCCGTGCCCGTGGACGGCTTCCGGGCCCTCTGCGGTCGCGACGACGTGGATGCGATCCTGTACCTCGCCGACCAGTGGTACGGGGCCACGCCGATCCTCGCGGCCTGCGACCATGGGAAGGCCGTCTACTCGGCCATCTCCCTGCCGTTCGCGGCCGATGAGGCGGCGCTGCTCGAGCGGCGCGTGAACGAGTCGGGCGTCGCGTTCATGGCCGAGCTGCCCCGGCGGCACGCGCCGGCCACGGTGCGGCTCAAGGAGCTGATCGCCACGAAGCTCGGCGCCCCCAAGCTGCTCTTCTGCCACCGTCGCGTCCCGCTCTCGGGCGGACAGGGGCCGACGCCCGCCCGCGATCCCGACAGCGAGTCGCGCGACCTGATGGAGCTGGTCGACTGGTGCCGCTACGTGGCCGGCGTGGAGCCGACGAGCGTGGTCGCCGTGCGCCACGCCGAGTCGCCGGGCGGCGAGTTCGACGATTACCGGATGATGAGCCTCGACTTCTCGCAGACCGGCCGTCCCGGCGACGGCGCCCTGGCGCAGATCCGCTGCGGCTACTACATGTCGCGCCGCTGGGAGGAGGCCGTGGGCTTCCGGCCGCCCCCCGCCCTGCAGGTCGTGTGCGACAATGGCATCGCGTTCGTCGACCTCCCCAGCCAGCTCGTCTGGTTCGACACCGCGGGCCGCCACCAGGAGGAGCTCGACACCGACCGCCCGGTGGGCGAGCGGATGCTGCTGCAGTTCCACCGCGCGGTGACGAGCCTGGTGCGGCACGTGAGCGGCCTCGACGACACGCTGCGGGCCATGGAGGTGGTGCGGGCGGCCGCCACGAGCCAGGTCGAGGGCCGCCGCGTGCCCCTGTGAGGACCGCAGCACTGCCCTCGTGGCCATTGCTGCGTGGCCCGCCGGTGGTGAAGCCACGGTTCACCAGGGCGGGCCGGGGCCGGCATCGTGCCGGCCGGAGCCCGGCCACGCTACGCGAGCGCCGCCACGACGAGGTCGCCGACCTCGCGGGTGCCGTGGCCCATCCGGCCCGCCGCCTGGCTCTTCATCTTCGTGCCGGTGACGTGGGCCACGGCCCGGTCGATCCGGCCGCCCGCGGACGGCGTGCCGGGGTGCTAGAGCGGCATCGCCATGGCGTTGATCGCGGCGATGGGGTTGATCACGTTCTGGCCGGTGTACTTGGGCGCGCTGCCCCCCATCGGCTCGAACATGCTCACGCCCCCCTTGTCGGGATTGAGGTTCGCCCCCGCGGCCACGCCCATCCCTCCCTGCAGGATGCCGCCGAGATCCGTGATGATGTCGCCGAACATGTTCGTGGTCACGATCACGTCGTAGGCGTCAGGGTTCTTCACCATCCACATGCAGCACGCGTCGACGTGGTTGTAGTCGGTCTTCACGTCGGGGTAGTCCTTCGCCACCTCCTGGAACGTCCGCCACCAGAGGTCGTGGCCGAACGTGAGCACGTTGGTCTTGGCGACGAGCGTGAGTGTCTTCTTGGGGCTGTTGCGCTTCCGCGTGTAGTCGAAGGCCCAGCGGATGCACCGCTCGCAGCCCTTCCGCGTGTAGACCGCCTGCTGCACCGCCACCTCGTCGGGCGTGCCCTTCTTGAGATAGCCGCCGACGCCGCAGTAGAGGTCCTCGGTGTTCTCGCGGACGACGACGAAGTCGATGTCCTTGGGGCCACGGCCGGCCAGCGGCGTCTCGACGCCGGGCAGCAGCTTCACGGGCCGGAGGTTGATGTACTGGTCGAGCTTGAACCGCAGGTCGAGCAGGAGGCCCTTCTCGAGGATGCCGGGGGCGACGCCGGGATGGCCGATCGCGCCCAGGAAGACCGCGTCCTTCTTCCGCAGCAGGTCGAGGCCGCCCTCGGGGATGATCTCGCCGGTCTTGAGGTAGCGGTCGCCGCCCCAGTCGAGCGTCTCGACGTCGTAGGCGAAGCCCTCGAGCTTCGCAACCGCCGCGAGCACCTTCATGGCCTCGGCGGTGACCTCGGGCCCGGTGCCGTCCCCGGGAATCGCGGCGATCTTCAGCGTCTGTCCGGCCATCGGGAAATCCTGCTCCAGCGGTGCATCGAACGAATCGTAAACAAGCCTACGAACGAAACGCCGCGAACGAAACCCGCGTGATCCCCCCGCGTAAACTCACCGCCACGCAGGGTCGGGGTTGCCCGTATCGCCTCGCCCGGACGTTCGCCGCGCTCGGGGCTCCCCATGCCCTCTCGCCGGACGTTCGCTGCGCCCATCCTGGGCTTCGCTCACTCGATGCTGCCTGCGCTCCGCCATCCATGGCTCCGCTGGCCAGCAACGCCGGCTCCTGTGACATGGGGCAACCCCTCCCCAAACTCACCATCGGATAAAGAGATGGAATCCCAAAGGGATCGCACGC
>JBJTIV010000082.1:0-2642 GCA_046095145.1 Planctomycetaceae bacterium | reverse complement strand
TCGACGGCGGACTGCGCCGTGCGCGGGTCCGGGGGGCATGGCAGGCGGGGCGGCCTTCGCACCCGGAGTCCCCCAGCTGACGCCGGGGGCTTGCATGGACCGTCAACCGGCAGATGACCAAGCCCGGAGCGGAAGCGACGGGACTGTGATCTCGGCACGTCTCGGCCTCCTGCCGCCCCGGGCTTGGCCGGCGTCCGCCGGCTGGTGTCAACCCGGCCCTCCGGGCCTGGCGCGTCTCTGGGAGTTGACGTTGCATCCCGAAGGAAGCCCCAAGCGCAAGCGCGGGGAATGCGGCCCGTCACCTCAACGCGCGATCGCGTTACCACCTCCGCCCGCCACCCGCTTTCCCGTCGCTCGCGCTCCGGGCTTCCTGACGGAGCGATCGTGCCTCTCGTGTGAGACCCGGACCTTCGGGCCTAGCGCGCAAATGTGCCATGCAAGCCCGGAGCGGAAGCGACGGGACTCCGGGCGGTTGGGCGAGCCCGCTCCGGACTCTTCCGCCTCCTCGACGGGACTCCTGGTCGTTGGGCGATACCGCCCCGGATTTTTCCACCTCCGCGACCGGCCGCGGGATCAGCCTGGCGGCCAGGCCAGGCCGCGGCCGCCGAGCAGGTGGACGTGAAGGTGATCCACCGACTGGCCGCCGTCGCGGCCGCAATTCACCACGAGGCGGTAGCCGTCGGCGAGGCCGAGCTTCCTCGCCAGCTCCGCGGCCACGGTCACGAGGTGGCCCAGAAGCGGCGCGTCGGCGGCCGTGACCTCGGCCAGCGACGCGATCGGCCGCTTGGGGATCACGAGCACGTGGACCGGCGCCTGCGGCGCCACGTCGTGGAAGGCCAGGCAGAGGTCGTCCTCGTGCTCGATCCGCGCGGGGATCTCCCGCCGCAGGATCCGGCCGAAGATCGTGTCAGCCATCCGTCGTCGCCGCCTCGGCCGCGGCATCCCCGCCGGCGACCGCCCCGCGCCGCCGCCGCCGCGGCGGCTTCGGCGTGGCCCACTCCTTCGTCAGCGCCTCGAACACCTCGGGCGTCTCGTAGCGGACGATGGTCCGACCCTCCGGCATCGGCCCCACGAGCGACCGGAACACCGGCGCGCCGCGGAGCGCGAGGTCCGTGCTGCAGTCGTCGGCACCGACCTGCAGGTGGGTCTTGAGGATGCCCTCCGGCGAGTCGAAGTCGTGGACCACGATCCCGCCGTCCGCCGCGCGGGTCACCAGCCGCCAGGTCTGCTTCGCCATGGACGTCGCCCTCCCGTGCGCCGCCGCCGCCGGCCGGGCCGCGCGCGTCACGATAAAGAAAGGCTTCGGCACGCAGAGCCTCCGGCACGCAGCGTCTTCCGTCGGCCCGGCATGGCCCGCACGCCGCGCGGCCTCGGCACGCCGTGCCTGACCGTCACGCCCGGCGCAGTCGGAGCGACCGCCGCCTTGAGACCGCGCGGCACGCGTCCTACACTGCTCGCGGAGGGTAAGCGAATGGCTAGCGGTCTGACTCGAAATCAGATGCCGGGAAACCGGTTGCGGGTTCGAATCCCGTGCCCTCCGCTTCGCGGCCGCGACGGCGGCACCCAGGAGGCATGTATCCCATGAACAACATCGGCCTCATCATCCGCGGCATCCTGTTCGCCGCCCTGCTGGGCGTGCTCGCCTACCTGGGACTCGAGCTCAAGAAGAAGTGGGACGGCGAGGCCCGGCAGGCCGCCGCCCCGCCTCCCCCCGCCGTCGAAACGGCGCCCTGAAGCGAGCGGGCCGTTGCCCCGCGGGTCAGTCGCCGAGGCGGTCGATCACCAGCGGGTCGTGGGCGCGCACGTCGCCGATCCGCAGCGCCGCGCGGCCGGCGAGCAGGTCGTCCACCAGGTCGCCCACCACCTCCTTCCGCCAGCCCGTGGCCAGCAGCGGCGGGCGGTCGTCGTCGCCGTGGCCGAGCCGGTGGGCCAACAGGTCGCGCATGTCGGAGGCCGTGCCCACGAGCGCCGGCGCGAGGTGCTGGCGGCGGCACTCGCCGGCGATCGCCGTGGCGCAGAACTGGCCGAGCACCGCGAGCTGGGCGGGGGGCGCGCGATGGCGCTCGCCGCCGGGCAGCTCCTCGTCGGGCAGCGACAGGCCGCGGTCGATGGCCGCCGCGATGCCCTTGAGGATGTGGCGCAGGTCGGAACGCTGCATGCCGCGGATGAGCGCGATCTGCCGCTCGTCGGCGTCCTTCCGCTTGGCGAGCTCCACGAGCAGGTCGTCGCGGAGCACCCGCCGCGGCGGCATGTCGCGCTGCTCGGCGATCGAGTCCCGCCAGTGCCAGAGCTCCCGGGCCACCGCCAGCTCGCGGCGCGAGAGGTTGCCGAGGCCCGAGACCCGCCGCCAGCGCTTGCGGGTGAACGACTCCTCGACGTCGTCCTGCCAGCTCCGCATCTCCTCGGCCATCCAGGCCCGGCGGCCGAGCTTCTCCAGCCGGGCCTCGAGCGTGCGCCACAGCTCCTCGAGATGGCGGACGTCGTCCACCGCGTAGGCGAGCTGCGCCTCCGACAGCGGCCGCTTCCGCCAGGCGGTCCGCGTCTCGCCCTTGTTGGTCGGGAGGTTGAGGAAGCGGCGGACGATCGAGGCATAGCCGGCCGGGTAGTCGTGGTCCACGAGGCCGGCGGCGACCTGCACGTCG
>JBJTIV010000081.1:0-2175 GCA_046095145.1 Planctomycetaceae bacterium | reverse complement strand
GGTCAAAAATCCGGCACCCATCCTTCTATACTCCCGACGCCCCGCGAGAGCCCGTCCATGAGCACCGCCGCCTCGATCGCGGCCCGGCCGGCCGTGGCGCGGCTCTCGGCCGAGGTGGCGAGCAGCCGCGGCACCATCGCGTCGGCCACGATCGCCTGGCCCAGCCGGCCCGCCTTGGCCGCGAGGTCCGCCCGTGCCGCGCGAGCCTCGGGCGTGTCGGCCTCGAGCTTCGTGTCGGCGAGCACGAGCGCCACCACGAGGTGTGGGTGGCGGACGGCGAGGTGTTGTGCCACGTAGCCCCCCATCGACAGGCCGCACACCACCGCCGGTCCGCAGTGGAGCGCCTCGAGCGGCACCATGTGCCCGGCCTGCGGGACGACTAGGAGCCGCTCGTGGTGCAGCACCGCGAGGGCCGACTCCTAGCAGGTCGGCGGCGTGTTCGCAGCCTCGGCGCCGACGACCAGGCGCGGCGGCACGCCGCGCCGGGATCCTGCCGCAGCCCATCGCCACCATCCAGGCGGCGCTCGCGGCGCTCGCCGCGCGGCCCGACATGACGGCGGCCCTGCGCGGCGTGATCGCATCCTCGGCGCCGACGACCAGGAGCGTCGGCACGCCCACGCCGCGCAGGGCCGCCGTCATGTCGGGCCGCGCGCCGAGCGCCGCAAGCGCCGCCTGGATGGTGGCGATGGGCTGCCGCAGGATCGCGGCGCGGAGCGCCGCCTCGATCGCGGCCCGGCCGGCCGCGGCGCGGGCCTCGGCCGACGCCGCGAGCAGCCGCGGCACCATCGCATCGGCCACGATCGCCTGGCCCAGCCGGCCCGCCTTGGCAGAGAGGTCGGCCCGCGCCGCGCGGGCCTCGGGCGTGTCGGCTTCGAGCTTCGTGTCGACGAGCACGAGCGCGGCCACGCGATCGGGGTGGCGGACGGCCAGGTGCTGCGCCACGTAGCCCCCCATCGACAGGCCGCACACCACCGCCGGGCCGCAGTGGAGCGCCTCGAGCAGGGCCGCGGCGTCGCACGCCAACTGCTCGACGCTTGCGGGCCCGGACCCGGCGCTCGCGCCGAAGCCGCGCTGGTCGGGCACGACGAGCCGCAGGTGGTCGGCGAGCGGCTCCTGCGCCGCCCACATGCCGTGGTCGAGAGGAAAGCCGTGGAGCAGGAGCAGCGGGACGCCGCTGCCGGACGTGTGGACGGCCAGCCGCGTGTCGCCGACCGGCACGTGATGGATGGAGGAGGTCACGGTCAGGCGTCGGGCTCGAGGCCGAGGTCGCGGATCGTGACCAGCGATTCGAGCGGGATGCCCCGGGCGGCGAGCGCCTCGCGGCCGCCGGCGAGCCGGTCGATGACCACGACCACCCGCTCGACCACGAGGCCGAAGTCGCGGGCCCGATCGATGGCCACGAGCGACGAGCCGGCCGTGGTGACGACGTCCTCCACGATCACCACCCGCTGGCCGGGCTCGACCGGGCCCTCCACGTAGCGCTTCGTGCCGTGATCCTTGGGCTCCGTGCGCACGAGGAAACCCTTGAGCGGGAGGTTTTCCACGCCGGCCATGGTGACCACGGCGCTCGTGATCGGATCGGCGCCGATCGACATGCCGCCCACCGCGTCGGGCAGCGGGCCGAGGGACGTGAGCCGCTCGAGGATCGCGCGGCCCACGAGCATCGAGCCGCGGGCCTCGAGCACTACCTGTTTGGCGTCGAGGTAGAAGCTCGCCTCCCGGCCGGAGGCGAGGCGAAACGTGCCGCGTTTCAGGGCCCGGGCCTGGATCAGGGCGCAGAGTTCGCGGAGCAGGGGCGAGGCGGCGGTGCTCATGGACGGGCTCTCGCGGGGCGTCGGGAGTATAGAAGGATGGGTGCCGGATTTTTGACCCGCGGGGAGGGGGGCGTAAAATTTTGCGGGTGTGATCCGCGCGGGCGGCAATCTTCGTCCCGGCACGCCCGACGATCCGGAGTCCCGTCGCTACCGCTCCGGGCTTGTATGGCATGTGCACGATCGACCGGCGTGTGCCATGCAAGCCCCCGGCGGAAGCCGGGGGACACCGGCAGTAAACGCCAGCGCCCGTTCCATGCCGGTCGGGGCGTGGGTGAGGTCTACGGACGCATCGCTGTGCTCGCCAGCGTGCTGGCATGTCTGATCACGCTCGCCTGCGTACCCGCCGCGGCGGCCGATGCGG
>JBJTIV010000080.1:0-3691 GCA_046095145.1 Planctomycetaceae bacterium | reverse complement strand
GCGAGGGGCTGCCCATCCCCTCGAGACGGCGTAGACGGCAAGCGAAGCCCGGAGGGCGAGAGCGCAGACGTCTCCGAGCGAGTGAAGGTCAGGATGACCGGAGCGAGCGTCCGGCGAGAGGGTGTGGGCTGCCCCGAGCCGGTTGGGCGAGTTGACCACGTCCATACGAGACCTACCCTGCGAGGCGGCAATCGCTGTGCCGAACAGGATTGCCCTCGCGGGGCTCTGCATCACGGGACTGTCGGAGCCGGACGTTCAGGAGCATCCCGCCGGCCCGGCGTTCGCGCGTCAGACGGGGACCGCGACGACCGCCGTGCTGTCGGGCTGCGTCTGGGCGGCAGCCGGCGCACGGCCCTCGCCGGTCCGCCGCCGGTCGATCTCGCCCATGACCTTTCGGGAATAGGGGCCGAGATGGAGGTAGATCGCGATCATCAGGGCCACGAACCGCATGGCGCGCGGGTTCCGCTTGCCGCAGTATTTCAGGGCGTCCCACAGCGCGTCGCGGGCCTCCGGGAGCCGGTCGAGGATCTGCCGCATCGCCTCGAAGGCCCCGTCCTTGAACTTGATGTCGCCCTCCGGCGCGTCGCGGAGCGAGTGCGACCGGTCGAGCAGGTCCGACAGCCGCTTCAGCCGGCTTGCGAACGCCACCGGATCGTAGATCCGCTCCAGGATCGCGCGATAGTCCTCGAGGATCTCCTCGCGGGGCCGCAGCGTGTCGTAGTTGAGGCCGGCCGTGCAGTGGTCGCCGTCGCCCGCCTTGTAGGTGTCGTGGCCGGCATGCAGCCGTCCCTCGGCGGCCAGACGCCGGCCCAGTTGCGTCTCCGCCAGCGCGTAGAGCAGGCCCACCATGGCGACCGGCACCGCGGCGTCCTCGATGAGCTCGATCATCGGCTCGGCCACCGAGCCCTTCTCGCTGTCGAAGCCGACGATGAAGCCCGCGGTCACGAACATGCCGTACTCGTAGATCCGGTGGATGCTCTCCGGGATGCTGCGGCGGGTGTTCTGCTTCTTCTTCATCTGGATCAGCGTTTCGGTGTCGGGGCTCTCGATGCCCACGAACACCGCGAAGAAGTTCGCATCCCTCATCATCTCCATGAGCTCGTCGTCGTCGGCGAGGTTGAGCGAGGCCTCGGTCGAGAACTCGAACGGATTGCCGCGACGGTCCAGCCAGGCCTTCAGCTCCGGCAGAAACTGCTTCACCGCCTTCTTGTTGCCGATCAGGTTGTCGTCGACGAAGTCGACGTGGCCGCGGTAGCCGAGGGCGTGGAGCGCGTCGAGCTCGGCGAGGATCTGGGCGTTGGTCTTCGTGCGCGGCACCCGCCCGTAGAGCTCGATGATGTCGCAGAACTCGCAGGTGAAGGGGCAGCCCCGGGAGTACTGCACGCCGACGTACATGTAGTGCTCGAACGTGAGCAGGTCGAACCGCGGGATCGGCGTCTTGGTGACGTCGACCTGGAATTTCGGCGCCTCGAACACGCCCGTGCGGGCCCCGCCGCGCCAGGCGGCGATGAAGGCGTCGATGATCCCCTCGGCCTCGCCGAGCACCCGCATGTCGGCCGACTCGTACTGGTAGGGATGCGAGGTCACGTCGGGACCGCCGACCACGACCGGCTTGCCGAGCGCGTGGGCCATCTCGATGATGCGGTGGGTGTCGACCTGCTGGAACAGCATGCCGCCGGTCATCACCATGTCGGCCCAGGCGATGTCGACGTCGGTCAGTTCCTCGGTGTTGCGGTTGACGAGCCGCACCTCCCAGGCGGGGGGCAGGAGCGCGGCGACCGTGATCAGGCCGAGCGGGGCGGTGGGATATCGCGCGCCGACGAACTCGCAGGAGGTGCGATAGGCCCAGAACGACTCGGCGGCGAACCGCGGATACACCATCAGGACGCGGACCTTGTCCGACGTCATGTCGTGATCACTCATCGGTGGAAGTTCCTCGGGCTCGAACCGGACCCCGCGACCAGCGGATGCACACTCTACCGGCCCGGGGGGGATTCAAACAGCCGGTGGCCGCATGCCATCCGGGAAATGCCCCGCCGCTTCCTGGGGCCGCCGGATGCGGCCGCGCGAATCGCGTCAGACCCGCAGCAGGATGCCGCGGCGGTAGAGCCAGCGGGCGGTGAGGAGCATCAGGGCGAACACCGTGAGGCTGTCGATCCAGGCCCACTCCGCGGGGAGCGGTCCGACGAGCCGCCGACCCACCGCCTGAAAGGCCCCCATGCCCGCCGCGAGGTAGAGCGAGATCGGATTCGCACCGACCCACACCAACGGCTCGCACCACCGCCGCCGGCCGCGGACGTCGATGATCCAGAAGAAACAGGCCAGCAGGATCGCGCTCCAGCCCGCGGTGACCAGCACGAAGCTCGACGACCACAGTTTCTTGACGACTGGAAACCACGGGCTCCAGGCCCAGCCGGCCGCCAGCAGCCCGAGTCCCGCCAGCAGCAGGCCGCCGACCTGGCGCCGCGGCTCCATGGGCTTCGACAGCCATTGGCCCGCCAGCAGGCCGAGCAGGGCCGTGGCGATCGCCGGGAGCGTGCTGAGGATCCCCTCGGGATCGTGATCGCCGTCGTACTTTCGGCCGGGCAGCCAGATGCTGTCGATATAGTTGGCGAGATTGCGGCCCTCGGCGAAGTCTCCGGCGCCGATGCCAGGCACCGGCACGAACGCCAGAAGCGCCCAGTAGCCCCCGAGCAACGCGGCCGCGACGAGCGCCAGGCCGCGGCCGTCGAGCCACATGGACAGCAGCCCGGCGACGGCCGACGCGATGCCGATCCGCTGGATCACGCCCAGCCAGCGCACCTGCTCCCAGCCCCGGCTCAGCCCGCCCGAATAGATCACGCCCAGCGTGAAGATCACCGCCGCGCGGACGAGGAGGTGCCTGACGACGGCGGCGCGTCCCTCCTGGGCGAGCCGCCTCGGCACCGAGAACGCCATCGCCGTGCCGGAGATGAAGAGAAACAGGGGAAAAATGAGATCCTCGAAGTGGAGGCCGGCCCAGTCCACGTGGGTGAACTGCGTGTGGAGCGCGGCCGTCACCGGGCTGTGGGGCAGAAACCGGCCCAGCACCGCCTCGATGGCGGCGGTGAGGCCGAGGATGCAGCACATGTCGAAGCCCCGCAGGGCGTCGAGGGACACGAGTCGCTGGCTCGCGGTGCCGCGCATGGGTGTCAGGCCGAAGGAATCGGGCGCCGCCCGAAGCGGGCAGCAGTGTAGCGGCAGCGGACGCACACGGGCGTGATCTCGCCCGTGGCACGTGCACGGGCTAGCCCGTCGGCCCTGCCGCTGCGGTGGAGAGCATCGCGGTGACGGCCGGCAGGTGGTCGAGCCGGCGGCCGCTCGTCCGTCCCACGACCACGTCGGCCATCCGGGCGAACCGTTTGAAGACCGACTCCTGTCTGTAGGGGAGTCCGTGCCGCTCGCAGAGCGCCTTCACCACCGGCTGGATCTCCCGGTACTTGCTCATCGGCAGATCCGGGAACAGGTGATGCTCGATCTGGTAGTTGAGCCAGAGGCTCAGGTAAGCCACGAATTCGGTGCCGCAGTGGTAGTTCGCGGAACTGAGCACCTGCGTCGCGTAGAACTCCTGGCGGCCGTGATAATGGAAGTCGAACCGGTAGAGGTCGTCGGCGGTGTGGTTCGGGCCGATCACCACGAACGAGTGGACGTTCGTGATGCACTCGGCGAGCAG
>JBJTIV010000079.1:0-4542 GCA_046095145.1 Planctomycetaceae bacterium | reverse complement strand
ATTAAGGCTATCGTGCACGATCTCGAGTATGCGCAGCGGGGTCTTGTGGAAGCAGCTGCGGGGGTACGGGACTAGTCGAGGCACGCGCGAGCGTTTTCGGGCCATTGCTGCCGGATACTGCTGGCTGCGACCGATACTCGGCCCCGTTATTCGTCATCATGTCGGATGAGCAGCCTGAATCTGCTTGAAGTCCTGGGCCACCATCTACCGTAGCCTGTTGGAGTCCCTGAGCGTCTGCGGCTCGATGCCCGTGATCATCTGCTGGGCCTGTTCGACGAGGGCATCGGTTTTCGTCTCGCTGCCGCCCCCGTCCCCGAACCCTCCACCTACGCCATGGCCCTCGCCGGTCTGGCCTGCGGCGGCTTCTCGATGTGGCGGCGGCGGAAGCATCCCTGACGCCGCCCGTCTGACGCGATTCATTCGACGAGGGGAGCGGGCCACGTGGTTCGCTCGCCCTTGGTCGTTTGAGGGGGCGACCGTGCCGCCGAGGATCACGCGAGCGACCTGTCGGGCTCCGTGCGCGGGGTCGTTCATGGCCGAGCCGGGTGACGGCTCTCGCGGCGGATTCGTCCCAGCCGGTCGCGGATTCGTCCCTGATTGAACCGGATTCGTCCCTGCCTGGACCGGATTCGTCACTTTTCCGGTTTTGGGCGTGGACGGTCGCACGGCGTTCGTCAGGATGCGGCATCGTCTGGGATATCCGTCAACGTAAGCATCCTTTTCCGCTTCCGCCATTCAGGATCTCATCCCGTGAACTCACGTGGTCGTTTCGCGGTTCGAGCCTTTCTCTACGGCCTTCTGGCCGCCGGATTCACGCTGGTTGCAATTGGCCCCGTCATGGCTGCGCCACCGCCGATCGTCTGGGGCTCGCCGCAGACCGTGAGCGGCGACAGCGACGTCAGCACGACTGGATCGCTTGTCTACGCGTTCACGTTCGGCGGCGCGTCGGCTCCGTCGTCGGCCACGGTGAACGGCGTGACGTTCTTGCCGTTCACGATTCCGAGCGGAGCCGTCACGTCCGCGACCACCGGCAACGTCGTGATCTCGGAGTCTCCGTTCAGACTCTTCGGCAGCAACTCGTTCGGAACGGCTTCAACGCCCTTTTCCGGCCTCAGCAGCGGTTACCAAGCGATGCTGGGATCCGGTGCCTACGCCGATTCATCCTTGACTATCACCGTCACGCTGGCAGGCCTGACAAACGGCCAGCAATATCAACTCCAGTGGTGGACGAACAACTCGTCGAACATACTTTCGATTTTCGGCGATTCGTTCTCCAACACGACGGCCACCGCCATCAACTCGGTGACGCTCGACGCCAACACGACGAATACGATCGGGGGCATAGGCCAGTACGCCATCGGCACCTTCACCGCGACCGGCACGACGCAGGCGTTTCAGCTCAGCGAGGTGAGCGGCGGCATCAATCCGCTGATCAACGCCCTTCAGGTGCGGGCCGTCCACGCCCAAAACCGGAAAAGTGACGAATCCGGTCCAGGCAGGGACGAATCCGGTTCAAACAGGGACGAATCCGCGAAGGGCTGGGACGAATCCGCCGCGAGAGCCGTCACCCACGCCCCACCAACGACCAAGGGGAGCGAACCGCGCGGCCCGCTCCCCTCGGCGTGTGAATCGCGTCAGGCAGGCGGCGTCAGGCCCGCCTCCGCCGCCACATCGAATAGCCGCCGCAGGCTATTCCCGCGAGGGCCATGCCGTCGGTGGAGGGCTCGGGGACGGCCGCGATGTTGTCGATCAGGATCGTGTTGGTCGAGTTGCCGGCCTGCACGATGTCGCCGCTGGCCCGATAGCCGACAGCCCCGGCCCCGCTCAACACCTCGAACCGCGTCACGGCCGCCATCGTGTCGGCGAACGTGGCCGTGCCGCCGCTGCCGGCGACGTGGCTGAAGCCCGCCTGGGTGAGGGTGAACGCATAGGTGTTCCAGCCTCCGCCCACGCGCACCGGAGCCGAGGAGAACCAGCCGCCGGGGCCGTCGAACGCGATCCGCATACTGACCGGACTGCTGCCTGAGCTGACGTTGGCCGCGAGACTGATGCCGGTGACGCCAGCCGCGGTGTAGTTGCCTTGCCAGCGAGGCTGGTCATTCCACATCAGCCACTTGCCATTCGCACCGCCACCGTCGGAGAAGTGACTGAGATAGCCGACCTGGCTGTCCGGCCCCGTGCCCGACACCTGGGTGGGCTGGACACCCGCCCCACCGATCTGCCAACCCTCGTTCGTGGTGGCGAAGGTGTCGAGCGAGGATGTGGAGATGGCGACCGCATCGGCCGTCATCAACAGCAGCGCGGACGAGAGCATCAGGCACAGGCGGGCAAGTTTCATGGCTACGGCTCTGGGGCGGGTCGGGATGACACCCGTACCGTCTGCAAACCCCGTACCGCGTGGTAGGAGCCATCCCCGCGCAGTGGAAACCGCAGGGAATACGCCTGCTCCGGCGACCAGCTACCCCGGCTGCTCCTGCGAGCCGCCTCACAGCGGCAGGGAGACTCCCCACCGGGGCGGTGACGCCAGCCGCGTCGAGGGTAGACCTCGCGGTTTACCCTTGTGCGGTTGATTTCCCTCGCGGGCGCTCCCGACCGTCGGGAGGTGATCTGCACGTGAAATCACGAATCAATCGACCAGTGGGCAGCACAGGATTCGAACCTGTGACCTCTACGGTGTGAACGTAGCGCTCTAACCAACTGAGCTAGCTGCCCGATTCCTCGGCAATGCCGCGGAGTGTAGCACGGCCTTTCGCAGGCGTCACGATGGCCCGATCAGCTGGCGTCTGACGGCGGGTCGAACCGCGGGCCGGTCACGAGCGGCGCGTCGTCCTCGCGCCGCGCGGCCGGCAGCGAGCGGCGCGAGCCGCCGGAGACCGGCGTGCGGCCGTCCACGTACGCCGCCACGTCCAAGTCGCGGGCCAGCGCCGTCCACTGCGTGCGGAGCTCACCCACCGTCTTGCCCAGCGAACGGCCCACGTCGGGCAGCCGCTTGCCGTAGAGCATCACGGCGATCGCGCCCAACAGCACGATCTCGACCGGACCGAGGTTGAACATGGCGGACGTGCCTCGCTGGGAACGGGAAGCGGCGCGGCCGGGCCAGCGGCGCCGTCAGCCGTTGCCCTCGACGCGGCCCCCGTCGCGGGGCGAGTCTTCGGGCAGGCCCTGCACGCCGCGCTTGAATTCCACGATGCCCTCGCCGAGCGACCGCATCACCTTCGGCAGCCGGGTGCCGAACAGGAGCAGCGCGATCCCCGCGAGGATGATGAGTTCGGTCGTCCCGATTCCCCACGCGAACAGGCTCACGGCAAGGTCTCCAGAGGTGGCCGCCAGCGACGCGACCGGTCGTCGAAACGCGGGAATGCCCCACGTTCGTCCAGTCTACCGCCACCCTTCGCACCCACAAAACTCCGGGCAGAAACCTCCGGACTCGGGCCTCGCGCTCACGGTGTCGCCGCCACCCGCGGGCTGACTTCGTGCCACGGCCGATGCCGGTAGTAGACCTCGAGGGTGAGGGCGGACAGCGCCGTGGAATAGACGCGGCCGCCGTGGCCGCCCCACACCCGGTCGGGATCCCAGCTGCCCGCGAGCGGCCCGTCGTCGCGACGCTGCAACGGGAGGAGCGCGGCCTGCAGACGCTGGTTCCACTCCTCCCACTGCGGGCCGCCGGCGTGGAACGATGCGAGCGTGGCGTAGTACCAGGTGTAGGAGTTGTAGCCCGAGCGGTCGGGGGGCGATCGGCCGATGGCGGCGAGCGCCTCGGCCACCGCCGGATGGCCCGGCGGCATCCCCAGAAACATCCGGCACACGAGCGCCTCGGCGGTCATCGTGGTGCTCGGCCGCTCGCCGGGCCGATACGACGCCAGTCCGCCCGCCGCGCCGCTCGACACGCCCGTCAGGAAGGTCTGCGCCCGGACCCGCGCCGGCTCGAGGCCGCCCAGACCCGCCCGGGCCGCGCTCTCCAGCGCCATCACCTGCCAGCCGAGCTGGCTCGTGTCGCCGCGGTCGCCCGCCGCGTAACGCCAGCCCCCCGTGACGGGATGCTGCGTGGCCAGCGTGTGCCGCACCGCCCGCTCGAGCGGTGGCCCGAGCGCCGCGTCGCCCGTGAGCGCGGCGCACTCGGCCAGCGCGAGCGTGGCCATGCCGTGGCAGTAGAGGGCCGCGAAGAACTCGGCGTCGCCGGCCAGCGAGCCGTCGGGCCGCTGCCGCGCGAGCACGAACCGCAGGCCCCGGTCCACGACGGCCGCATGCGGCCCGTCGCGATGGGTGCTGCCCGCGCCCAGGAAGGCCAGGAGCGCCAGGCCGCTCACGCCGTGATCGGCTCGGGCGCCGGTCTCCGGCCGGTGCTGGCCGCCGCCCGCAGGGCCGCGGCCGGCGCCATGCGCCGCGGCGCTCCAGCGACCGTCGGCGGCCTGCGCCGCCGCGAGCCACGAGAGCGCCGCCTCCACGGCCCGCTCCGTCTCCCGCGAGCCACCCCGGGCCGCGGCGGCCGCGCACCGATCCGCTCGGCATACCCCGACGGCCACCCGCGGGGTGCCGCCGGTG